>NZ_BRCD01000047.1:0-13283 GCF_023707945.1 Sporosarcina sp. NCCP-2331 | reverse complement strand
AATGTAATTAATGTAAATACACAAAGAGGAGCCAACTTCCATACATGAATTGGCTCCTCTTTTCTATTTATTTATCTACCTTCATTCGCTCTTCCACTGGCTTGATTTCTTTCTCGCCTACTTCTATAGTGATAAGTGTGGGAAACATTCAGGATTGTTTGAATTAACGCAAGGGAAGTGAGTCTATGCCAAAAATTGTTATTATAGAGGATACGGAAAAGATCAGAGAAGAGCTTAAAACCTTTTTGATCAGATACGGATATGAGGCTGCCGCACCTGAGAATTTTGAAAATATTATTCATGATACATTGACAGAGGAACCTGATCTAATACTTCTAGACATTAACCTGCCTATATTTGATGGATATTATATATGCAGAGAAATTAGAAAAACCTCCGACGTGCCTATTATTGTTGTGACGAGCAGAGATAACGAGATGGATGAACTTATGAGTATGAATTTAGGTGCTGATGATTTTATTACAAAGCCATTTAATACCCAAATTTTGTTAGCGAGAATTGGAACCATATTAAGAAGAGTTAGCGGATCGAGCCTTAGAGATTCCATTTTTTATAATGATCTAAAGCTCAATTTATCCAACGGCTCAGTTATGTATAACGGGATGACAGCAGAGTTAACTAAAAATGAACTCAAAATACTCTCCTGCATGATTAAAAACAAAGGGAAGATCGTATCAAGAGACGATTTAATGGACTTTATGTGGAATTCTGATGTATTTGTGGATGATAATAACTTATCCGTTAACATTACAAGACTGAGGAAAAAGCTTGAAGGGGTAGGGATGAAGGAAAATATAGAAACCAGACGCGGATTGGGCTATATACTGCCATGAGTATTAAAAGTTATTTAAAAGATAGAACTGTATTTCTGTTAATCAACTTTATATTATTCCTCATCATATGCGGCAGTATGATGCTGATTAACATTGACAGTAAAATAATTCTTCTGATATTCTGCATTTGGTTTTTTCCTGTTCTTTCTTATATTATTGTGGAATTCATTAAACAAAAAAACTTTTACGTAGAGTTGGACAGCCTGATGGAGAGTCTGGACAAAAAATATCTGCTCTCTGAGATCATAAAAGAACCCGAATTTATAGAAGGTAAGTTCTTGTATGATTTATTAAAACGGGCAAACAAAGATATGCATGAGCATGTGAAAAAATACAGGGATACGGGATATGAATATAGAGAGTATATTGAAACGTGGGTACATGAGATCAAGACGCCTATTGCATCAGCAAAGTTAATTATAGAAAATAATCAAAATGAGATTACCAATAACATTAATCAGGAAATAAAAAAAATTGAAGAATACATCGAACAAGTATTATATTACTCAAGAAGTAATGATGTAAGCAAAGATTATATTATTAAAGAGGTTTCTTTAGCGGCCCTGGTAAGAAGTACTGTAAAGAAAAATTCCAGAGACTTTATCAGCAAAAGTATTGCCATTGATATAGAAGCTGTTGAAGGTATTGTGTACAGCGACGTTAAATGGCTGGAATTTATTTTGAATCAAGTGATTGGAAATGCCATTAAATATATTAGAGAAAGTAATGGCAAAGTGAGAATATTCACTGTCCAAAATAAAAACAATATTGTTCTTACCATAGAGGATAATGGAATTGGAATTATAGAGAAGGATGTAAATAAAGTGTTCGAAAAAGGATTTACCGGGGAGAATGGAAGGAAATACGGGAAGTCTACAGGTATTGGACTGTACTTATGCAAAAAGCTTGCAAAACAGCTTGGCCTGGGTCTTGCTTTAACTTCGAAAACGGGCGAAGGAACAAAGGTCAGCATAATTTTCCCGTTAGGAAATGCTAACTTAATACACTGAGTCATCCAATAAAGACGGATTCCCGGCTGCTGTAGTATACAGCAGCCGGGAATCCGTTTTTTTATAACCTTTCAAAAATGTAACTTTAATAAAATCTAAACAAATATGTCTCTCTAATCACTGCTGATAAGATGCAAATAGATAATAAATTTCAGGAGGAATTAAAAATGAAAAAAACGCTAATCACACTTTTGGCAGTCATTCTCTTATCAGTGGGAACTTTCTTTGCCTATGAATACGTTACTGAGCCAAAAATTGTAGATGGGGTAATGTCAAAAGATATTGATGACAACGGAAGGCCGGCAGAGGTAACTGCCACATTTGCTCCAGAAGATCCAATTTATTTTTCTGCAAAGAGAAATCGATTCTGGATTAATGAAGCAGAGGTTGTATGGTATAAAGGAGAAATTACAAGGAAGAACAGGTTTTTAGTTGAAGAAAAAGTAACTAGTAACAAAGCAAAATACTTTTCAGCAAAACTTACAATCCCGGAAGGTCTGGAAGAGGGTCATTACGGTGTTACTATTTATGTAAAGGGTTCAAAAATTATCGAAGCAAAAGCAGAATTTGACGTGAAATAAATAACGATGAATAGAGATTAATCGAAGTTAAAAAAACGACAACCGTGGAGGGAAATCATGCAAAATATATTAAGCGTTGAGAAGATTGAAAAGTATTATGGTAATAAAGGTAATATTACAAAAGCCATTGACAATATTAGTTTCAAGGTTAATCAGGGAGAGTTTTTAGGAATAATGGGTCCTTCTGGCAGCGGTAAAACTACTCTTTTGAACTGCATTTCTACGATTGATAATATTACAACGGGCAATATTATTATAAATACCCAGGATATTACGGCTCTAAAGAAAAAAGCTTTGGAAGAATTCAGACGTGATGAACTGGGCTTTATATTCCAAGATTTCAACCTTCTTGATACACTGACTGCTTATGAAAATATAGCTTTAGCCTTGACGATTCAAAGAAGAGAAGTAAGGGAAATAGATAAATTGATTAAGGACGTGGCAAGAAAACTAGAAATTACTGAGATGCTCGGAAAGTTTCCTTTTCAAATGTCAGGCGGGCAAAAGCAAAGAGTTGCATGTGCAAGGGCAATCGTTACTGAGCCCTCTCTCATTCTGGCGGATGAACCTACTGGTGCATTAGATTCGAAATCCTCAAGATTACTTTTGGATTCATTTGAAAAGCTGAATAAAGAGTTTCATTCGACGATACTGATGGTTACCCACGACTCCTTTACGGCAAGCTATGCCAATAGAATTCTGTTTATAAAAGATGGCCGAATTTTTACTGAATTAATACGCGGAAATGAGACGAGAAAGGAATTCTTCAGTAAAATAATTGAAGTTGTAACTCTGCTTGGAGGCGATGTAGGAAATGTTCTTTAAAATTGCAATCAACAACGTAAAAAGAAGTTTTAAGGATTATACAATTTATTTCCTTACATTGACTCTTGCCGTATGTATTTTTTACAGTTTCAATTCGATTAATTCCCAGAACTCCATATTAGAATTAAATAAAAATGCCAACTTTATATCAACGTTAAATAAGCTTATAGCGGGAACCTCCGTATTTGTCTCTTTTATTCTTGGCGGTCTGATCATTTATGCAAATAAAATCTTGATAAAAAAGCGGAAAAAAGAATTGGGTCTTTATATGACATTAGGGATGCCAAAAAGTAAAATCTCGAAAATATTGATTTTTGAGACCCTTTTAATAGGTGCACTTTCCCTTGTGGCGGGGATTTTACTTGGAATTATCGTATCGCAGGGTCTTTCGCTGCTGGTAGCTAACATCTTATCAGTTGATTTGAATAAATATAAATTTATTATTTCATTGAACGCAGTCGGTAAATCGGTTATATATTTCGGATTAATATATATTCTGGTAATGATTTTTAATCAGTTTACTATTTCGAAATTTAAATTGATTGACATGTTAAATGCGGCAAAGAAAAACGAAGAAGTTAAGCTCAAGAATTCTTTTGTATCATTGATTATATTTGCCACTTCCGTGACGTTGTTAGTCACTGCGTACGCCAGAATTTTAAAAACCGGCTTATCTGCCGACAATACGGAGCTGTCAGTTACTGTAGTAATGGGAGTTATGGGAACCTTGTTATTCTTCTTCAGTCTCTCTAACTTCTTTATCCATATAGTGCAAAAGAACAAAAGAATTTATTTGAAGGATATAAATATTTTTGTATTAAGACAAATAAACAACAAGATCAACACGAACTTTCTATCCATGACTGTCATATGTCTTATGATGTTTATAACTATTGCCCTTTTATTTGCAGCGTTTGATTTAAAAGGAACTATCGACAAAAACTTAGAAGAGAGTACTCCTTTTGATGCGTCTGCATTTCTCGTGGTTAATAATGAAAATAAAGACCCAAAGGTAAATGATATAGAAGAATATTTAAATAAAATAAACTTTACATTTGATAATCATGAAAAGAAATCGTTTTATAGTGAATTCAAACTTAATCTAACGATAGAAGAATTACTATCGGAGTATTTAAACAATCAGGAGCGAATTGATTTACAGAAAAATTATTTGGATGGTGCTGTATCTGCTGTAAAAATATCTGATTATAATTCAATTATACAGCTTAAAGGGCAAGAGCCCCTTGATTTACAGGAGAATGAGGTATTAATCGTATCTAATTATGCTCTTGTCAATGATGCCTTGCCTGAGTATATGGAAAATGAGAACATCGTCCATATAGAAGATAAAGCTTACAAGATTAAAAATGATTATCCTATAGAGGAGAATGTCAAGAGCACAGGCGGTAATAAATTCTTTTACTTCATAATTCCTGACAATTTCGATGGAAGTCTGCAAACCGAATTTACAAGTTTTAATGTGATGTATGATAATAAAAGTTTTGAGAAATCGGAAGAGAAATTTTCAACTCTCTTCAATAATCTCTCGAAAGACAAATATAGAGACATTTCCCCTGCTTTAGTTATTGGGAGTACACGAGAACAAATAGAAGATAAAGAAAATGGTTTTGCAGCAACCATTGTATTCATCGGTCTATTTTTAGGTCTCATATTTATCATATCCAGTGCGGCAGTCATGGCATTACAACAGTTATCTGACGCAAGTGATAGTTTGGAACGATATAAGTCCTTAAAGAAAATCGGTGTTACTGAAAAATTAATAAATAAAGCAATTTTGAGACAGAGCTTAATTTATTTCTTAGTCCCCTTAAGCCTGGCCGTAATACATTCAATAGTTGGGATTAGTGCAGTTAATGAAATTTTCAATTTTCACTACCAAAGCATTATAGTAAGTTCATTACTCCTTTTCATCATATATGGTGCGTATTTTTATGCAACATATATCGGCGTCAAGAATATAGTCAAAAATAGCAATTAGGATGGATACCGCAAAAGAGATTACCGGCAATTTCATTAGATTGACAGAGAAAATCCCCGCTCAATTGGGGATTTTGCGGAGAAACACATCAACAACTTCAGACTTTTTCAAAAGTACTAACCACAGGATAGATAACCGCCATACTCTCATATTCATTACCCAGTACTGCTGTTAATATTACACATATAATGAGGAGAGAGCATAACCCAAAAGGAGACTTGTATGATTAGTTTGTGCATGATCGTAAGAGATGAAGAAGAAGTGCTAGAGCAGTGTTTGAATAGCGTGGCGCACTTATGTGAGGAAATCGTGATAGTTGATACTGGATCCATTGACAGAACGAAGGAAATTGCAAGAAAGTTTACAGACAAAATTTTTGATTTTGAGTGGATTGATGATTTTTCAGCTGCTAGGAATTTTGCATTTCAACGAGCTACACAGGAATATATCTTATGGATGGATGCGGATGATGTACTGCTGAATGTCGACGGGGAGAAACTGGCTCGTTTAAAAGAGAGCATAGATCCGAATATTGATGTGGTCTCCATGTTATATGACGTAGCTTTTGATGAGTATGGAAATCCATCTTTTTCATTCCGAAGAAATAGGCTGGTCAAAAGGGCTCGCAATTTTAAATGGACCGGACCTGTCCATGAAGTGCTGCTTGTAAACGGAAATACACTCACGTCTGACATCTCTGTCACTCATAAGAAATCCAATAAGAAAAAGAAGAATCAATCTAAGGGCAGGAATTTGCGCATTTATGAAAAAAGACGTGAAGCAGGAGAGGAATTTACAGCTAGAGATCTTTTTTATTTTGCGAATGAACTAAAGGATCATGGCTGCTTCGAGAAGGCCCTAGAACAGTATGCTGAATTTTTAGCAACGGAAAAAGGATGGGTTGAGGATATCATTCGTGCTTGTTTGTATATGGCCGATTGCTATCGTGTCTTAAAACAACCTAAAGAGGAAATGGAGGCTTTGGTCAGTACACTGAAATATGATATACCTCGTCCCGAAGCAGCATGCAGAATAGGAGACATATATAAGGAGAAAGGTCTTTTTCAAAAGGCGGTTTTTTGGTATAAAACAGCAGTGGAAATTGAAATAGAGGAGGACATGGGGTTTACAAATAAAAGTTTTTCCACATGGTATCCCCATTTGCAGCTTTGCGTTTGTTATTGGAAAACAGGGGATGTTCAAGCGGCAATTGACCAAAATCTTCTTGCTAAGCAATATCGTCCGGAGGATCCTGTAATCAAGAATAATGAAAGTTTTTTTGAAGAATACCGTGAGAAATAGAGAGAAAGCAGGGGCAAGATGGAATCCATCTTGTCCCTGCTAATTTGTTTGTCAGTGTAAATAGAGTTTAGCTGCAAAGGGTTCAAGCAGCCTTTGTGCGTACAGATTTCGCTTTGTCTCAATTTTGCTCATAAAAGTGTCCTTATTGGATAGAAGTTGTTCATGAACCTGTAATAAATCTTCTGCGATGGTTGCGGAATCCATGTCGACTACTAATGAATCTGCCTCTATAGATTTAATGAAATCATATATTTTAAAACGATATCCAAGGGCGATAAACGGCACTTGTGCTGCGAGCGAAAGATAATTAGCATGTAGTTTAAAATTTATCGTGTACTCAAAGTCCTGCATTCGTTCCATTAATTCATTCTGACCATATAATACTGGCAGCGTGACGTGATCGCTGTCATTTATTTTGTGATACAGCCGGACGGATGCCTCCATATCTTTCTGCCAGACAAGGAACAAATGTACTTTATAGCCTTGTGCGATTAATGTTTGCAAAGCCAAGGCTAATTGGTCTTCTACACTTTCCTCATTTTGTCCGTAAACATTGTTGAAGCTCGTTCCCCAATTAACTCCGATGACCTTTCGATCTGGAATTTTCTTCCTTTCCAATTTTAATAAAAATGCGGAATCTCCTGAAATCTCAATCTGGTTAGATGGATCAATCTGATCGAAAATCTTTTTTGTAAGTGGTCCCCTGACACCTGACCAAATACTTTGAGAGAATACAGTACGAATTTTCATCAATGTGAGGTCCGACATGTTTAATGGGAAACGCTCCTGAGGATTTTCTAATAAAGAGATGGAAGACTTGGGCAGCCAGTCAATTCCCGTCCCCCACATCATCACCTTTTTATTCAGCATTACTGCATTATATAAGAAGTCAATAACGTATGGCGAGATGGTGACGCCAGGTCCGTTTAAAATTGAACCTCCGCCAAGAACAAATAAATCATAGTCGCCGGGTGAAACGTTTTTCAAATATTTCATTTCAACATTGACAAAGTCTAAAGAATATCCTTCTCCGAGTACAGCAAAATGCTCCTTAAAAAGATCATACATCAATTCATCGCCTAAGTTTTCAAAGCCAATCCAACCAATATAGAGTACCCTTTTCAAGTTTCCCCGCCTTTATCGTATAATCCTTCGTCTATCTTTTTTTGACACTTATTCTTATATTCCATTGCTAAGTAGCTGCCCGTGCCTTGCCAAATTAAATGTTCTTTATGGTCCTCTCCTAATTCCAGACATTTGACGAATGTATCCAACGCCTCCTGATATTTTCCTTTTTCGAAGAGAATGGTGCCTTTAAAGAAGTGGAGATCGACATAGTCTGGATAGAGGTCAATAGCTTTTTCGATACTTGGCCAGGCTCCGTCTAAGCTTTTTGTTTCAATTAAGATAACATATTTTAAACGATAAAGAATCGAGGGAGGTTTAATCATTTTTAGTAAAAAGGAATAGATGGACAGATTTACATACTGAAATGCTTGTGAATATTCTTGCCTGCGGTAAAGTTCACTTGCCAAATGGTAGGAGTTCCATGGGTTCTCTTCCAATTCTCTGGCATCTAGCTGCAATAATTCAATATTTCGGTTTTCTTTATCTTTTTTCTTTTCAATCTCCGTGATATATCCGTAGTGGTGAATTTTGGCTGTTAAATAAGCGATATTGGCATCTGCAGGTAATTTGAGGGTTTCATGGATACGATTAAAAAATTGGTAGCCTTTGAAGTTCCGAAATAATCGTGTCTGATAATAGGTGAAAACCAGTTCAGGTTGCACCGGCAGACGGTCGCCGACGTAATTAAGGACAGGCAATTGGATGACCGTTGTTTCTTCTTGTTTTGCAAGTTGATCGATTACAGTTTCCCAAGAAAGTACATCCAATTCTTCATCCGCATCCAACCATAAAATCCAGTCGCCGCTCGCATGTTTTATGCCGAAATTTCGGGCGTTTGCAAAATGCTGATCCCAGTCATAATAGAAAATTTTTACGTTCGGAAATTGCTGACATAATTTTATTGTCTGATCCGTTGATCCCGTATCAACAATGATAATTTCGTCTGCTATTCCACTCACACTTTTCAAACATGTTTCTATTCGGTCTTCTTCGTCTTTAACGATCATACATAAACTGATCATTGGATTTTTTTTCATCTATCTATCTCCTTTTACATAACGAATATCCAAAATTTTCTCGGAGATCCAAGCGGTTTTTACTGAAGGAGCCTTTTTGATAAAAATGACAAAGTCACAATCATAATAGGATTGAATTTGATTGAGGATTTTTCCACAATGCTGTTTGCACTCTTGATGAACAAAAGTGCAACTCCATAGCTCTTGCTGGAACTGTTGCATCACAAATTGTATTTTGCTTCCATTTAGAAAAAACTGCTTCCCTCCTATAAGAACTTTGCGATGAAAATAGTACGCATGAATATGTTCAATCAAAGCTAAAGATGAGATGAGTGTTGTTTCTAGATTGGATAATTGACTCTCTTCAGTGGAAACTTCGAAAGAGTGCAAATGAGTGATCAGGAGTTGGAGATAATTAGGTACGGCGTGTAAAAAATGAGATTCGCTTTCTGAAAAAATAGATTGCGAATCTGATTTCAAGCATTTCATAATTATCCCTTCTTTCAAAACAGGATGATTGTATTAATGAGAGTTGTGCTTTCCATCTTTTTTTGCAGAGCTGCAGTTACAATGACAGTCTGAATTTGACGTGCCTTTGTGACAGCAATTCCGAGGTTTAGGTTTACAAGGTCTACAAGGTTTACAACTGTCACAGTCAAGTTCTAATACATCTTCCAGTTTGAACTGTAAAAGCATTTGCGACTTGACGATGGTTCTCAGTGTTTTGTTAATGCTATTATTCATTTTCCAAACATCCTCGATACAACCCGAATGTTTCGCTAAAAAAAGTTGGAGCTTCTCCGCCTCCGCATTCATAACATGAGATAAAGCAATTTCCTCTAGCGCTATTGAATTCAATAAGAGCTCGATAGTCTTACAGCGTTCCAATGAAATATCCGGCGTGATATTTGGAATATTCGGCATCGACATATACTATTCACTCCTTTTCATAGTCATTACATTTATTTGAACCTGATTGAAATGGTCCTATGCTAAATCAGGTCCGATGCCATGTATCATATGTGAAGTTATATAGGGTAGTTACCAACTTTATTAGGCTGATTCCTCCAAATTTAATGAAAGTCAGGAAAGTTAAGAGGGAGAGGTGCTATTTGAAAATAGAGACGCAAAAGGCGTTTATTAACTTGAGAAGGCCGTGTCATAAGCGAAATCTGTTTTGCCGGTCCAATTGTACAATCTCTTCCTTCCGCAAAGAATAAACTATGCATGAGAACGCCATGAAAGGTTAACCTGCATGGCGTTCTACAAAATGAGAAGGGGGTTTTAATATGTCACAACCGAATATTCCTAATATTACACCGAATATCACCATTGATCGAAATGATGTAATCAATTTGCTTTTAGCATCAATAGCAATGGAGGAACTGGGTCTTGCACATATTATTAATGCGGAAGGGGAAAAATTCAGTATGCATTAGGTACCATACCTGGTCTTAGTCAAACGGCTACACTTGAAGAATTGTTCGCTGTAAATGACTCAGTACAAGAAATGCTATCTACTGTCATAAAGAAAGAACTCCTTTTGGACACAAAATTGGGTAGGGTCACATCGATTATTCCTAGTGGAGATATTGGTCCAACAGGTCCACCAGGTCCGACCGGAGCAACAGGTCCAACTGGTGCCACGGGTCCAACAGGTGCAACGGGAGCGACAGGCCCAACAGGAGCGACAGGTCCAACCGGAGCAACAGGAGCGACAGGTCCAACCGGAGCAACAGGAGCGACAGGTCCAACCGGAGCAACAGGAGCGACAGGTCCAACCGGAGCAACAGGAGCGACAGGTCCAACCGGAGCCACGGGAGCGACAGGTGCAACGGGAGCCACAGGAGCAACAGGTGCAACGGGAGCCACAGGAGCAACAGGTGCAACCGGAGCAACAGGAGCGACAGGTCCCACAGGTGCAACGGGAGCAACAGGTCCAACCGGAGCCACGGGAGCGACAGGTGCAACGGGAGCCACGGGAGCCACAGGAGCAACAGGTCCAACTGGTGCAACAGGAGCGACGGGTCCAACCGGAGCCACGGGAGCCACAGGTCCAACAGGAGCGACAGGTCCAACCGGAGCCACAGGAGCGACAGGCCCAACAGGTGCAACGGGAGCCACGGGAGCGACAGGTGCAACGGGAGCCACGGGAGCGACAGGCCCAACAGGTGCAACGGGAGCCACGGGAGCGACAGGTCCAACCGGAGCCACGGGAGCCACAGGTCCAACAGGTCCAACAGGCCCAACAGGAGCGACAGGTGCAACAGGTGCGACAGGCCCAACAGGCCCAACAGGAGCAACAGGTCCAACAGGCCCAACAGGCCCAACAGGCCCAACAGGTCCAACCGGAGCCACAGGAGCAACAGGTCCAACAGGCCCAACAGGCCCAACAGGAGCAACAGGTCCAACAGGAGCCACCGGCGCAACTGGTCCTACCGTTGCGGAAGTTGGTTTCTCGGCTAGAAGAACACCGACCGCTATTACAGAAAGTCAACAACTAGGAGGCTGGGTAGTTACAGATCCGAATTATACTGGAAGTGGGTTTGATGCTGCGACCGGCACTTACACCGTTCCGGAAACGGGAAGATATACGATTAATGCGATATTAAGTTATACTACAATTGCAGCGCTGAACGTTAGCTTAGAAGCTGGAATTAATCCAGCGTTTGTCATTAGAAAGTATTCACCAGACCCAACGGTTGATCTACTCTCAGGCTTATTCCCGGTTTTGAATGTCAATATAGCCTTGTTGCTAACATTGCGAGCGATTCTAGGAAATGGAACCGTTACTTTAACAGGGGATGTGCATCTGAATGCTGGCGAACAAATTGCTATCTTCTATGAAGCAAGTGGTTTGGGGATTTCTCTCAACATTGGTGGGGAAACAGATACTGGAACGGTTTGGTCAGTTCATAAGTTGACAGATGAATAAGAAAAACTAGGCGGTAACTAATTATTTTAGATTTTGTATAGAATAAAAAGACACTTTATAGAGTTGACACTTCGTAAGCAGTCTCTCTATAGAGTGTCTTATTTAATTTCTTGATTGTTCGTTTTTAAATAAGATTCAGTTGCTATTCAAAAGTATACAACTTCATCGCAATAGATATAGTTGAATAAAGGAAGCAACTTGTCATAATCAGCAAGTGGTTCCCTTTGGACAAAACCTGCTCCAGATGTAAATACATAAAACAGGTAGCCTTTTCTGAATGGTGCTTTCTCCTGCAGGTGTGGATTCGTACGCGACAGGAATTAGAAAACCGCCATCAACGTCAAAAAAGAAGGAAAGTTGAAGGTTGGCATGACCATAAAACTAAACAACAATCCTTGGAACAAGAGGGAGAGCTCGATCCGTTTTCATTAGCTATTAAAAGTGATGATAAGTCGAGAAGCCCCCACTTCACACAACCCGAAAGGAAGGGTGTTAAGTGGTGGATAGTTCACTTCATTTAAATACTTTCAGCCGGTCTTCCACTGGCTTGATTTCTTTCTCGCCTGCTTCGATTAATGGCTTGCCGAAAGGCATTTGTGCGATCAGTTTCCACGAATCAGGAACTTCCCATTGTCTTTTCACCTCGTCATCGATCAATGGATTATAATGCTGCAGGCTGGAACCAAATCCTTCTTCCTGAAGTGATGTCCAGATGACGTATTGCAGCATGCCGGAAGACTGCAGCGACCAGATGGGGAAGTTGTCCTTGTACGCTGGGAACTGGTTTTGCAGTGATTCGACCAGTGCCATGTCTTCAAAGAACAGAACCGTACCGTATCCGCTGCCGAACGACGCTATGCGTTCTTCTGTGGTATGAAATCTTTCGGCAGGAACTATTTTACGCAGCGTATCCTCCGTGATTTTCCATAACTTTTTATGGGAATTACCAAGCAGCACGATTACACGTCCTGACTGCGAATTAAATGCGGATGGTGTATGTGTAACTGCATGTACAATGAGTTCTTCAATTCTTTCATCGGAAATAACCGGTTCACCGCTGATTGCGTAAACAGAACGCCGGCTCTCCACTGCATCTGTAAATGTTTTTGACATCATCAAAACCTCCGTTATTTTGCATACAGCCATATATTTTTATTGGCTTCTCTGTTAGTATAAGATGTAATGATGAAATAGATAAGTACGCACTTTTAAGTGGTATAGTATACGAAAAGATACTATTGGAGGAATCAGAATGAAGATAGAAGTATCGCAATGCAAAGTAGAAGAAGCCTTGGAGATTGTGGTGGGAAAGTGGAAGCCTGTGATCTTGCTTCATTTGCTTCATGAAGGGACGAAACGTTTTAGTGAACTGAAGCGCAGCATGCCTGGGATTACACAAAAAATGCTGACGAAACAGCTTCGTGAGCTGGAAGAGGAAGACATCATTCAGCGCGTCGTCTATCCGCAAGTGCCGCCGAAAGTAGAGTACTCAATGACAGATTACGGCAGATCGCTGGGACCTATTTTGGAAGCGATGCATGAATGGGGAGAGAACCATGTGATGCACAAGCAGAAGATGGGGTTACTTCAGGAACAGCAAAAACACGTACTATGAATAAAAAATACACGTCTC
>NZ_BRCD01000046.1:0-13406 GCF_023707945.1 Sporosarcina sp. NCCP-2331 | reverse complement strand
CACGCGTCCACACCAATCATAGTCTCAGTTCTCTCCGTCAGACAGCTTGTCTGTGAAATGACAGCAGCAGACAGCACATTCTCAGCAGTTTAGGAAAGTAGATGATTATTTGCCATTTAATTGGAATAATATGCTGTCTCTACTTTTGTTTTCAGACCGAATCGTGATACAATTAGAAAGATGATATTAAAATTATTAGAGTGGTCAGAAACACTTCTTCTATCCGGAAGTATTTTTTGATTTTCCTGACGGCAGAAGCTGTAAATGAATTGAGGCGTGAACTTTATGCATGATCAAGCAAGAAAAATAACGCATGGTGCCATGATGATTGCACTGTTCGCTATATTACTGGCACTTACGCTGTATGTGCCGATTTTTATTATTGTGACAGTACCGATGCTTCCTTTACCTGTCACTCTGTACCGTTTGCGCTATGACCGGACTTCAACATTTGCAGTGATGGCGGCTATTGTTCTCATCAGCCTGATTATCGGCGGACCACTGTCTGTTCCGACAGCTATTGTAATGGCTTTGATCGGCTTAATTATTGGCGACACCATCCGCACAGGCAAATCAAAGCTCTACATATTCATGGCGACAGGATTGACGCTGCTGATTTCGCTCACGGTACTTTATCTCGGGACGGTCTGGTTAGTTAAAGTGAATCCCGTTGAACAGTTTATGGCAAGCTTTGAAACTGTGCAGCAGGAAGTGTTAAAGACCCTGTCAGATATGGGCAGTTCAACAAGAGATGTAGAAAAGATGGTAGCTGAATCAATTGCTTATTATCAAACGGTCGTTCCATCGCTGTTTATTTTAGCTGTTTTTATCATGGGCTATCTGTTTGTCGTGCCAATTATGGCAATTGCTGCCCGATTACACTTTGAAGTGCCGAAGTTTGCTCCATTTACGAACATGCGTCTTCCATTTGCAACAGTTGCGGTTTATATGGTGCTGCTATTGGTTTCTATTCTCACTCAGGCAGAGCAGGGAACTACATTCTATCTCATGGAAGCAAATGCCATTCTCATCTTTAGATTCTTATTCTTCATGCAAGGTTTGGCGCTGATCTATTTTGCACTGCAAACGATGAAGATTTCAGGAATTGTCAAAGTACCGGCCACACTGCTTGCGATGTTCCTCAGTCCGTTCACTGTCATGCTCGGTGTGATCGATATCGCTATCAATGTACGTGCTTGGATAGCGAAAGACAAGAGAGGGTAGGAGATGAAATATTGAATTTATTTTATAAAAAACGGGCGGTTCGAATTCCGTTGGCACTTCTCTCTCTTCTTGGGGGAGTAAGTGCCGTGCTGCTGATGCTGTTCCAATTTTGGGTAGGGCTATTTTTTGCAGTCGGTTATGCCCTTGCTTTGGGAATGGCCTGGAAATTGGAAAATGACAGCTATCAAGAAACTGAAAAGTATATTGAAACGCTGTCCTATCGAATGAAAAGGGTCGGAGAAGAAGCATTATTGGAACTGCCTATCGGTATTATCCTGCTCAATGACAAACATCAAGTCGAATGGGTGAATCCATTCATTTCCTCTATCTTTCCGGGTGAATCGTGGATCGGCACGGATCTGTACGATATGAATGAAGATTTCCGGCAAGTAACGAAAGAGGATAATGACCAGGACATCATCATTCTCAATGGACGTTCTTACAAGGTGTACTACAAGCCGGAAGAAAAACTACTCTATCTATTCGACGTTACAGAACGTGTGAAGATCCAGTCACTTTATTATGCTGACCGGACGACCATTGGAATTTTGCTGGTCGATAACTACGATGAACTGTCACAGACGATGGATGACCAGACCAGAAGTCAGATGAACTCCCTGATTACGTCCCTCGTCAATGAATGGGCAGATGAATATGGTATTTTCGTAAAACGTATTTCATCCGAGCGTTTCTTGGCAGTCTTCAATGAAGAAACGCTAGAGCAACTGGAGAAAACTAAGTTTGCGCTGCTGGATACGATACGTGAGAATACAGCTAAACACACGGCACCGCTAACCTTGAGTATCGGGGTAGGGACAGGCACAACGTCTCTCACAGAGCTCGGTGAACTGGCTCAGTCCAGTCTGGATTTGGTTCTTGGACGGGGAGGAGACCAGGTGGCCATTAAACACCACGACGGCAAGCTGAAGTTTTTCGGCGGAAAGACCAATCCTGTTGAAAAACGAACGAGGGTGAGAGCACGAGTGATCTCACATGCGCTGCGCGACTTGATCCAAGGCAGTGACCGGGTGTTTGTCATGGGCCACAAAATGCCCGATATGGACGCGATCGGCGCCTCGATCGGTGTACGCAAGATGGCGCGTATGAACGGAGTAGAAGGTTATGTGGTTGTAAACTTCAATGAGCTGGATGCCAGTGTCAACCGTCTGATGGATGAGGTTCAAAAAGACGAAGAGCTGTACAATCATATGCTTATGCCGGATGAAGCGCTGGAATTGATGACAGACCGTTCATTAGTCGTCATCGCCGACACACATAAACCGAGTATGGTCATCGACGAACGAGTGCTGGACAAGGCCCAGAAGGTCGTTCTCATTGACCACCACCGCCGGGGAGAAGAGTTTATTAATAATACGGTGCTCGTTTATATGGAGCCGTATGCATCTTCTACAGCAGAATTGGTCACGGAGCTGCTGGAATATCAGCCGAAGAATGAAAAACTGACAATGCTTGAATCGACAGCGATGCTTGCAGGGATTGTGGTCGATACGAAAAGCTTCACGCTGAGAACCGGTGCGCGGACATTCGAAGCAGCTTCTTATCTGCGGACAAATGGAGCGGACACCGTAATGGTTCAAAGACTGCTGAAGGAAGATATTGAGACGTACATTGAACGCTCTAAATTAATTGAAACCGTAGAATTTGCAGGAGATGGAGAAATTGCGATCGCGAAGGGCAATTCCGGAGTGATTCATAGCTCCGTACTCATTGCACAGACTGCAGATATTCTTCTGACAATGCAGGGCATTTCCGCATCGTTCGTTGTCGCACAGCGCAATGATGGAAAAGTCGGCATCAGTGCGCGGTCACTTGGTGAGTTGAATGTACAAGTTATTATGGAAGACTTGGGCGGCGGAGGCCATCTGACAAATGCGGCGTGTCAATTACAAGCATCGTCAGTGGAGGAAGCGGTCGATATGTTGAGAAATACATTAAATCAATACGTGGAGAGGGGAAATGAAGGATGAAAGTGATTTTCTTGCAGGACGTTAAAGGAAAAGGTAAAAAAGGCGAAGTGAAAGAAGTATCAACAGGCTACGCGCAGAACTTTTTATTGAAAAACAATATGGCGATTGAAGCTACAGCAGCGAGTATGAGCCAGCTGGAAGGTCAGAAAAATCGCCAGAAAAAAGATGCAGCGGCTGAATTGGCTGAAGCGAAAGAACTGAAAGAAACGATTGAGAAGCTGACAGTGGAACTGAAAGCAAAGTCTGGTGAAGGCGGCCGCCTCTTTGGCTCCATCACATCCAAACAAATTGGACAGGCGCTGGAAAAGCAGCACAAGATTAAAGTGGACCGCCGTAAAATGGAATTGCCTGACGCAATCCGTGCACTTGGTTTCACGAATGTACCGATTAAATTGCACCCTGATGTAACTGCAACGTTAAAAGTACAGGTTACAGAAGAATGATAAGGAGATAATAGCTTGGACCAGATGATCGAGCGCACACCTCCCCATAACAATGAAGCTGAACAGTCGGTCATCGGGGCTATATTTTTAGAACCGCAGGCACTGATTACCGCATCGGAAATTTTACTGCCGGAAGACTTTTACCGGATTGCCCATAAAAAGATATTTGAAACGATGCTGGTGCTAAGCGATAAAGGACAGCCGATTGACCTGGTGACCATCACCGAAGAATTAAAGGTGAAAAATGAGCTTGAGGATGTCGGAGGAATCTCCTATTTAGCCGAGCTCGCGAATGCAGTTCCGACGGCTGCGAATATTGTTCATTATGCAAATATCGTAGAAGAGAAGTCTTTACTGCGCCGTCTAATCCGTGTGGCAACCGGCATTGTCGAAGACGGCTATACACGGGAAGACGAAGTCGAAGCGCTGCTCGGTGAAGCCGAAAAAAAGATGATGGAAGTATCCAACCGGAAAAACGCAGGAGACTTCCGTCATATCAAGGACGTTTTAGTAGAAACATATGACAACATCGAATTGCTGCATACCCGTAAAGGTGAGGTTACAGGAATACCGACGGGTTTCCGTGATCTTGATAAGATTACAGCGGGTTTCCAGCGCAATGATTTGATTATCGTGGCGGCGCGTCCGTCTGTCGGTAAGACGGCATTCGCTTTGAATGTCGCACAGAACGTTGCGACGAAGACTGATGAAAATGTTGCGATCTTCAGTCTCGAGATGGGAGCAGAACAGCTCGTCATGCGTATGCTATGTGCAGAAGGCAACATCGATGCGCAGGTGCTGCGTACCGGAAATCTGGAAGCGGATGACTGGCGTAAACTGACGATGGCGATGGGCTCACTGTCTAACGCAGGAATCTTCATTGACGACAGTCCAGGTATTCGAATCAATGAAATCCGTTCGAAATGCCGCCGGCTGCAGCAGGAGCACGGGCTCGGCATGATCATGATTGACTATTTGCAGCTCATTATGGGAAGCGGGCGCGGCAGTGATAACCGCCAGCAGGAAGTTTCCGAGATCTCCCGTTCATTGAAGGCACTGGCCCGTGAATTGAAAATACCTGTCATTGCACTTTCACAGCTTTCACGGGGTGTGGAGCAGCGGCAGGATAAGCGGCCGATGATGTCCGACTTGCGGGAATCGGGAAGTATTGAGCAGGACGCCGATATTGTATCGTTTCTATACCGGGAAGACTATTACGATAAAGAAACCGAAATGCAGAACATGATTGAAATCATCATCGCGAAGCAGCGTAATGGTCCCACCGGCACGGTCACTTTGGCATTTGCGAAGGAATATAATAAGTTCTTAAATATTGATTGGAGCCAGCATGAAGGCCCACCGTCATTTTAAACGGCAACACTTCCTTTTCTACGTTCATAGAAAAGGAAGTGTTGTTTTTTGACATGAATCGGGAAAATATTCCTCGGGAAATAACACCAAGTGGAAACTACTTGAAAAAAGTGCGAAGTGGCGGTAATCGTGATAGAGTTAAAGGATATGAAAAGAACTTTTTTGATTGCTAGCTGTCTATAATACGACTGCCTATATGGCGGGAAAGGAACAAATCATGCAAAACAAAACCATATTTATAGTAGATGATGAAAAGCCCATCGCAGACATAATAGAATTCAACTTAAAAAAGGAGGGTTTCACAGTATTTTGCGCATATGACGGAGAAGACGCCATCAATCGCGTAGAAGAAATCCAGCCGGACCTCATGCTGCTCGATATCATGCTGCCGAAACGCGACGGAATGGAAGTATGCCGCGAAGTGCGGAAGAAGTATGACTTTCCCATCATTATGCTGACGGCTAAGGATTCCGAGATTGATAAGGTGCTCGGCCTTGAACTTGGAGCAGATGATTACGTAACAAAACCGTTCGGAACGCGTGAATTGATTGCACGTGTGAAAGCAAACCTGCGCCGTCATGCAAGAACCCTCGAAGAAGATAAAGAGGAAGCAACAAATGATATTACAGTCGGCCAGCTCATTATACAGCCGGATGCTTACTTCGTACAGAAGCGCGGTGAAACGATTGAGCTGACACATCGTGAATTCGAATTACTCTTTTACTTGGCCAAACACATCGGACAAGTTATGACACGTGAGCATTTGCTGCAGACTGTTTGGGGCTATGATTACTTTGGAGACGTACGGACGGTTGATGTAACAATTCGCCGTTTGCGTGAAAAAATTGAAGACACGCCGAGCCATCCGAGCTGGATCGTGACAAGACGGGGCGTAGGGTATTATCTGCGCGATCCGGAACAGGAGTAAACCGCTATGCAGAAAGTCGGTTTTTTTCGGTCAATTCATGTCAAGTTCGTATTGATTTATGTACTGCTAATTCTTGTTTCCATGCAGATTATCGGGCTGTACTTTGCTCGTGAGCTGGACCAGAGGCTGAAAGAGAATTTTATGAACTCGATTGTAGACCGGATGAATCTCGTGGAGTTCAGTGTACGGGAAGAAATTACGAAAAAGCGTATGGACAGTGATCCGACACCTGAACAAAGCCTGAAAAACGTTCTGGCCGAGTTTACTTCGGATGACATCATTGAGATCCGGGCAATCAATAATAAATACCGTATTTTAGCCACCTCTTCATATGAAAATCAAACCCGGGTCGGTCAGCATTCTACCGATGAAAGCGTAAAAAAATCCATCACTTCTGAACAAATACAAGATGTCATTAGAATCGATCGGCAATCACGTAATCACGTACTGTCATTGGCCAAACCAATATTTGACGGAGATGAAGTGATCGGATCGCTTTATGTAGACGCGAATATCGAAACCGTTTTCAGGCAGATTGAACAGATTAATGGAATATTGGCGAAAGGCGCTGCTGTTTCGCTGACTATTACCATTATCGTAGGAATTTTCATTGCCCGGACCTTTACACGGCCGATTTCGGATATGCGGAGGCAGGCACAGGCGATGGCGAGCGGAAACTTTATGCGGAAAGTAAAAGTCTACGGAACAGATGAAATGGGTCAGCTGGCGATTGCGTTCAACCATCTGACCAATCAGCTGCAGGAGTCGCAGTCCACGACGGAAAGTGAAAGGCGAAAGCTGGCCTCCGTTCTCGAAAATATGACAGACGGCGTCATCTCAACGGATCGCAGGGGACGGGTCAGTCTGATCAATGACTCAGCTCTGCAGATGCTTGATATGACGACCGATCTTGTGATTAACCGCCCAATCGCCAGTATTCTGGGCATTGAATCAGAGTATACATTTGAAGAATTGATTCAGGTTAAAGAATCGATTCCGCTGGATTTCAGTACGGAAGAACAATCCTATATCCTGCGTGCGACCATTTCCGTTACACAGCGGGAAACCGGCTTCGTCAACGGCCTGATTGTTGTGCTGCATGATAATACCGAGCAGGAAAAGATTGATATGGAACGGCGTGAATTCGTCTCGAACGTATCGCACGAATTACGAACCCCGCTGACGACCATGCGCAGTTATTTGGATGCACTCGCCGAAGGTGCCTGGAGAAACGAAGAAATTGCGCCGAATTTCCTGAGTGTGACACAAAACGAAACCGAGCGGATGATCCGTCTGGTAAACGACTTGCTGAAACTTTCGAGAATGGACAGCAAAGAGTATGAGCTCAACAAAGAGTATGTAGAGTTCAATCGCTTCTTCAATGCAGTCATCGAAAGATTTGAATTTTCAAAATCGCAAAATGTCCGCTTTGCACGCAATCTGTACTCAAGCAGCCTGTTCGTTGAAATCGATACCGATAAGCTGACACAGGTGCTTGATAATATTATTTCTAATGCATTGAAATACTCACCTGACGGCGGCGAAGTGCGCTTTGGCGTAACTGTTTCAGGCGATTATATTAAAGTAATGATTTCTGACGATGGCATGGGAATTCCAAAATCCAACGTCAACCGTATTTTTGATCGTTTTTACCGGGCAGACAGAGCCCGTTCCCGCGCACTTGGCGGAACAGGTCTTGGACTTGCGATTGCAAAAGAAATGATTACGGCACATAAAGGAGATATTTGGGCTCAGAGTGAGGAAGGGAAAGGAACAACGATTTTCTTCACGCTTCCATTTGAACAACAAGAGGACGGTGAATGGGATTGAAATATATAGAGACAATCAAATCCATCGTATTGCTGTTGCTTGTCATTCTGAGTGTCATGTTCACGTTTACCATCTGGACTTTCTCGCCAAATTACGAACAGATGGAACAATCCCAAACGGTTGATATTTCTATTGCAGAAAAAAAGACCATCGATCAGATCATAAAGCCGTATAAAGTGATTACGAATTTAAAAGATCAGGTTCTGGGATCTGTGGAAACTAGTAAAATCGAGACGATTCTTTCCGAAATGAGTACATGGCATGTAACGGATTTGCAGCTCGTCAGCACGGATTTGACCAAGTTTGACGTGGCAAAGGTACTGCGGCAGCCAAGCCAGATGTCTCTGTACTTTTCGGGGGAAGTACCGATGCTGGTCTATGATAATGTGCTGCTGATGGATGATGCCAATATTCCAGAAGCCACT
Source organism: Sporosarcina sp. NCCP-2331 (assembly GCF_023707945.1). Lineage (NCBI taxonomy): Bacteria > Bacillati > Bacillota > Bacilli > Caryophanales > Caryophanaceae > Sporosarcina > Sporosarcina sp. NCCP-2331. The sequence goes on along the minus strand of NZ_BRCD01000046.1, from coordinate 5,197 downwards.
TTCAATCGTCTGGTCATTGACTGGAGTCAGTCCACACAAATGCCGTTGGTTCATTTTCTGAGTGAAGCGGGAGGCGTACATTACCAGGCGCAGGTCAATTTGCAGAGCCGATCAAATTTCCTGCGCAATGTGTTGGATGTCGGCCAGTCGTTTGATGAATACGCGGAAATTGACCGCGGCAATGCGCCGTTCCTGGCTGTCCCGAAAAATCCTGTGATGACGACACGCAATACGTATTTGCAGCAGGAAATCGATCCGCTTGTATTTCGGGACGCGCTCTTCAGTGATCCGAAAGCAGTTCGCCGCAATCAAGTCGACTCTATACATTATGAGTATGGCGACAACCATGCCCTCATGAATCTTAATACGAAGACGAAACTGTTGACGTTTTCTAATATGCCTGCAACAGAAAGTCAGGAGCCTGCGATCCCTTCTGAACTGCTGCTGAATACTATTGATTTCGTCAATGAGCATGGCGGCTGGACGGATGATTTCCGTTATGATTATATGAATCCTCTTTCACGCCGTGTGAAATTTCAGCTGTATGCGGATGGACTGCCTGTCTACAGCGACCAGTCAGAGACTAATGAAATCACGCAGAAGTGGGGAGAGTCGGGAGTCTACCAATACATCAGACCTTATTTTACACTGTTGGATTTCAAAGATGAAAAAGTGGAGGAAGAGCTCCTGCCAGGTGTTGAAGTGGCAGAAGAACTGAGAGAATCCGAGGAACTGGATTTTGATTTGATTGAAGAAATCTCTGTTGGCTATTATATGATCCGCGATGAAGACCAGGGACTGATTACTCTGCAGCCTTGCTGGTATTACCTCATCAAAGACAACTGGTTCCGCTTTATGCCGGAAGAAACCCAGGGAGGTGGCCAGATTGGATTGGAATAGAACCAAAACAATCTTTATCATCGTCTTTTCCATTTTGAATATATTCTTATATTCTATGTATGTGAATCGGCAGGTCGGCGTAGATAATATGCAGGTCATTGGCAAAACATCTGTGGAAGAAACGATGAAGCTGGAGAATATTTCATATAACCCGATTCCGTTCGCCAAAAAAGAAGTATCCTATTTATCGGCTCATATTTCTACCTTCTCGGATGAAGATTTAAAGTCTTTAACGAATCAGTCATTTGTGTTGATTGAAAAATCTCGGCTGCTGTCTCATCTGAAAAATCCCGTAAAGGTGAAAAATGAAAAAGGCGATTATGACTTTGAAGAATTTTTGACAAATTATGTGCTTGAAGGTGATAACTATGTTTTATGGGATATTGACGAAGATGAACAGCGTGCGGTCTTTTTCCAGCGGGTAAAAAATGAAACTATTTTCTATAGCCCGAACGCCATGCTGGTTGTTCATTGGGAAGACGATGACGGAGAAATTACACATTATGAACAGCGCATGCTCGACGACTTTGTCAGCTTTAACCATAAGAAAGAATTGCTATCGCAAGATGATGCCGTCGGTTCGCTTGTCACGAGAGGTTTTTTAAAACCGGACTCGACAGTCATTCAAGTAAAGTCAGGCTATTCCACTTTAGTTCAGCTGACGGAAACTCAAGTATTTGCACCGACGTGGAACATTCAGGTAAAATTGAAGGATGGGACGATTGAAAACTACTTTATCAATGCAATCGAAGGTAAAGTAATTGAGTTCCAGCCTGATCTTCTAGAAGAACAAACAGAATAGGAGTTTTCCACATGCGTTTTAGCATTTTGGCGAGCGGCAGTACAGGCAACTCGCTCTATATAGAGACAGATGAGCATGCATTTCTTGTGGATGCCGGGATGAGCGGTAAGAAAGTAGAAGGCCTGCTCAGCTCGATCAACCGTTCTATGAAACAAATTGACGGCATCTTCGTTACACATGAACATAGTGATCATATAAAAGGAATCGGTGTACTTGCACGAAAATACAAGACGCCGATTTATGCCAATGCAAAGACTTGGCAGGCAATGGACGGTCTGGTGGGAGAGATTCCACTAGACCAGCGTTTTCATTTTGATATGGAGACCGTCAAGACATTTGGTTCACTCGACATTCAGTCCTTTGCGGTATCTCATGACGCTGCTGACCCGATGTTCTTTACTTTCAATGAAGGTGAACGCAAATTAGCGGTCATTACGGATACTGGCTATGTCAGCGACCGGATGAAAGGCCATATTAAGGGCGCAGACAGTTTTGTATTTGAAAGCAATCATGACGTCAGCATGCTGCAGATGGGGCGTTATCCCTGGTCCATCAAACGACGGATTTTAAGTGATGTCGGCCACGTGTCAAATGAAGATGCAGCCGTTGCGATGAGCGAAGTGGTTGTGCAAAAAGATACGCATATTTACTTAGCGCATCTGAGCTTGGATAATAATATGAAGGATCTTGCAAGGATGAGTGTAGCACAGACATTGGAAGACTGTGGCATCCGTGCGGGTGAATATGTGCATCTGCGCGATACAGATGCAACTGTTTCAACAGAGCTTGTGCCGGTCTGAAAAAATTGCGAAAGCCTTGCTGAAAATAGTAAGGCTTTTTGCGTTGAATTACCTGGTTTGGGGTAAAGTAAGAATACATTATGTAAAATTTCGGATGAGGAGGATGCGCAGATGGATGAAGAAAGACGCGAGACAGAGTGGCAGCCGATTCCGCCTCAGGAGACTCGACGTGAACCAAAGCGAAGAAGCAGCTTTTGGCCGGGATTGCTTGGCGGTTTAATTGGCGGTCTGATCGTATGGCTCGTTGTGATGTTTGCAACTGACCAATCGGCGCCAGTCTCAAATCAAAGCACGGCGGATAAAAATCCAGGAACTTTGAATACACAGCATAACCAAATTCCAATGGACATCTCTACAGAAATTACAGGTGTAGTGGATGAGGTAGCGACTGCGGTTGTCGGAATTACAAATATCCAGACAGTACAGGATTTCTGGTCAGCAAATTCTTCTGTACAGGAAGCCGGCACAGGGTCAGGCGTGCTGTATAAAAAAGAGGGCGATAAGGCGTATATTGTCACCAACCATCACGTCGTAGAGAACTCTGAGCAGCTGGAAGTCAGTTTTGATGACGGAACTAAAACAGAAGGCAAGCTGATCGGCAGTGATTTATGGACAGACTTGGCGGTTGTCGAAATTGACTCTAAGCATGTAGATGCGATTGTGGAGTTCGGTGATTCAGATGCACTGAAACGCGGCGAGTCAGTTATCGCAATTGGAAATCCGCTTGGACTTGGGTTTGCAGGCTCTGTCACGGTAGGAGTCATTTCAGGAAAAGACCGCTCGATTCCAATGGATTTGAATAAAGATGGGATTATTGATTGGCAGGCAGATGTCTTGCAGACAGACGCGGCAATCAATCCGGGCAACTCAGGCGGTGCCTTGATCAATATGGCGGGCCAGCTGGTCGGAATCAACTCAATGAAGATTTCGCAGGAGACGGTAGAAGGGATTGGCCTTGCTATTCCCATCAATATTGCATTGCCGATCATTGAACATTTAGAGGAAACGGGACAAGTGAACCGGCCGACAATGGGCGTATCATTACTTGATCTGCAGCAAATCCCGATTCAGCAGCAGCAACAGACACTTGAACTGCCGAAAGATGTTACGGAAGGTGTAGTGGTAACGGAAATCATGCCAAATTCGCCGGCAAAAGCAGCAGGCATAGAAAAGTATGATACAATTGTTCAGCTGGACGATGAGAAAGTGACAGATATGGTTACACTGCGCAAGTATTTATATAACAAAAAAGAAATTGGCGACAAATTGAAAGTAAAGGTCTATAGAGGTGGAAAGCCAGTGGAGTTAGAGATGGTCTTGAAAGACGGTAACACATTCTGATGATATCCACACAGTGAACAACTTTCCTTCCACATCAGGCATACAGCGAAAACCCGCTGCAATGCCTGATTTTTTGTGCAGTTATCCTATTGTGGATAAAGTCTAAATAATGTGTATAATATTGTGTGAAAGAAAATTTCTTTGTAAGGACAGATATATTAGTAAGTGTAAGGTGAAAAGCCTTGGCACCCTTGCGTTTGGGACTTCTAAAATGTAATAGGGAAAATCAGAGTTTTCGTTGTAAATTGTAAATCATAAAAAGTTATCCACAAATTATGATTTGAGTAATCAGAGAATTTGATATGTAGTAGAGGAAAAATAGCTGGACACAATATGTAGAAAGTCTTGTGGATATGTGTATAAGTATTGTGCATAACTTTTGAAGGGCGAGTGGATAAACTGTGAATATAACGATTGTGACCGTGGGTAAGTTAAAAGAGAAGTATTTGAAGCAAGGAATTGAAGAATATACAAAACGGCTGAACAGCTATGCGAAAATGCAATTGATCGAAGTGGCGGACGAGAAAGCACCCGAAACATTAAGCGATGCCGATATGGAAATCGTCAAAAAGAAAGAAGCGGAACGGATCCTGGCAAAGATTGCGTCAGATGCACATGTCATTGCATTGGCAATCGACGGCAAGATGAAAACATCAGAGGAATTTGCGGCGAGTATTGAATCTTTGATGACGTATGGAAAGAGTAAGATTGTCTTTGTTATTGGCGGATCACTGGGCTTGCATTCAAGTGTGCTGCAGCGGGCAGATGAAAAGCTGTCGTTTTCCAAGATGACGTTTCCGCATCAGTTGATGAAGCTGGTGCTGGTGGAGCAGGTGTATCGGGGTTTTCGGATTATTAAGGGGGAGCCGTATCATAAGTAAGTGAGGTTTTGGCGATATGTCAAGTAAACTATAACAAAGAAAATAAAGAGGTTGCCGAAAGTCGATTTTTATGACTTATTTGGCAACCTCTTTTTATAGTTTTATTACAGGTGAACCATCTTCGAATATACTGATATCCCCATCTTCAGAAACTTTTATACTTAATCCAAATACAGAGGCATTTGCTGCTGCAAGTGTGCGAGATCCCGCTTCAGCTACATCGGGTGTATCATCTGAATTCTTTATCATTTCTCCAAATGATAAAATATTAAATCCCTTATCCAATAATATAGCACCATCTATAGAGGCAATTAGTTCAAATAGATAGGAATCACAGCTGTAGATATTTATAGGTTTACCAATATTAGTTTGAATGACTTTTGTAAATTCATTTAGATTTAATTTCTTTTTGACTAACATTTCTTTATATATGGTTTTTTTCTGTTTTTTACTTTGTTGTAGGATTACAATTA
>NZ_BRCD01000045.1:0-14750 GCF_023707945.1 Sporosarcina sp. NCCP-2331 | reverse complement strand
GCCTGCCGCTCCAATCCCTTGCATAGCAAGTGGATGATACTTATCAGTGCATTCTAAACTTAGGAATGTAATTTGTGTTGTTAACTGAATTTGTTTTTATCTGCACTTGAACTAAAAAACTACAAAAATAGTTAAAAAGCAAAACAATACCGTATGCATTTGCTACATATATCGCTCACTAAAAACGTAATTATTCATAACCATCAAACCAGTGTACCGGAGTGCAAGGCGGCGACTCGGGGAGGATCAGCCCGACAGGTGAGACAACTTGCGGGAGCTTGCGGGAGAAGATGGTAGAAGGAACCTTGTATTGCCTTAATTTTTGCGAAGAGCGCAAAAATACGGCAAAGCGAACTCTTCGCTGTTCGCTTGGCTCACCGCGGGCCCTCCCGAACGCGTCCGTCTGAAACGAAGGGAAACGGTATCGTTACTACTTAATATTTCTAAATCCCAAAACAAAACGCCCCGTATAGAAACGGAGCGCTTCATTATTCATTCACATCAAACGATAAACTTCTCAGCTTCAATCAGCTTATCAGCCGCTTCACGCTTCTTCGCAATCAAGTTATACGGATTGTTGCGAGTCAACTTGCGCAATGCAGAGATCATCATGCGCTGGTTGTCGCCGTCCACTGCTGCAAGCAATGTTTCTTTTGCTTCCGCTTCGATGCGTCCGAACGCTTCTTGACAGAAAATCTGTGTATATAGAAGCTTCTGGTTTTCTTTCTCTGCGCCGTTTTTGTTGATTGCTTTTTCCGTACGAAGAACTGCAGACTCCATACCGAACAAGTCGTTCGCAATATCAGCGATGTTCACCAGAATTTCCTGCTCCTGATCCAGCTTCGTGCCGTAGCGCTGAGCTGCAAGTCCAGCCACCAGAATACCAATTTTCTTCGAGTTCTTCACAAGCGCTTTCTCTTGTGCCAATGGCTCATCGCCCACTTCTTCCGGCATCATGGAAAGCAATTCTTCCTGCAAAGCCTGCGCCTGCTGAAGCAATGGCAGCTCGCCTTTCATTGCTTTCTTAAGGAATGTACCTGGAACGATCATCCGGTTGATTTCATTCGTACCTTCGAAGATACGGTTGATACGGGAGTCGCGGTAGATGCGCTCTACTTCGTATTCCGCCATGAAACCATATCCGCCGTGGATTTGAACCGCTTCGTCGACGATGTAATCCAGTACTTCAGAACCGACAACTTTGTTGATGGAACACTCAATCGCATACTCCGCAATGGATGCTGCTACTTTTGCGCCGTCTTTTTGCTCTTCAGGGCTCATTGCAGCGTTGTGCTCTTCAAAGTATCCAACTGTACGGTAGATCAAGCTTTCCGTAGCATACAGCATCGAAGCCATCGTGCCGAATTTTTCTTTTGTCAGGTTGAACTGAGAAATCGGCGTGTCGAACTGCTTACGCTGGTTCGCATATTTGATAGCCAGTTCAAGTGAACGCTTTGACCCTCCGATTGTGCCTACTCCAAGCTTATAACGTCCGATGTTCAGGATGTTGAATGCGATGACGTGTCCGCGGCCGATTTCACCAAGCAGATTTTCAACTGGGACCTGAGCGTCTTCAAGGATCAACGTACGTGTGGACGATGATTTGATACCCATCTTCTTCTCTTCCGGCCCTACTGAAACGCCAGGGAAGTCTTTCTCCACGATGAATGCTGTGAACTTATCACCGTCAATTTTTGCATAGACAACGAATACATCAGCAAATGCAGAGTTTGTGATCCATTGTTTTTCACCGTTCAGTACATAGTGTGTGCCTTCAGCATTTAATTTAGCTGTAGTTTTTGCTCCCAATGCGTCAGATCCTGAGCTTGGCTCTGTCAATGCGTAAGCAGAAATTTTCGCTCCGCTGGCAGAGTTCGGCAAATACTTCATCTTCTGTTCGTGATTACCGAATAAAACGATCGGCAATGTTCCGATCCCGACGTGTGCGCCGTGAGTGATCGAGAAGCCGCCGGCCAGCGACATTTTTTCAGCAATCAATGCAGAAGTAACTTTGTCCAGTCCAAGACCTTCATACTCTTCTGGAATATCTGCAGCAAGCAGACCAAGGTCTCCCGCTTTCTTCAGCAATGTCACGGAGTGTTCAAACTCATGGTTTTCAAGCTTTTCGATCAACGGTGTCACGTCGTTTTTCACGTACTCTTCCGTTGTCTTTGCAATCATCTTCTGCTCGTCTGTAAAATCTTCCGGTGTGAAGACGCGGTTTGCGTCCATATCCTCAGTTAAAAATGCTCCACCTTTTACGAATTCTGTCATTTTAGTACCCTCCATAGCTTTAGTCATCTATACTCCCCCTGTTTCTCCCATTTTTCCTTACTGGACTTATAGTACTTCGAAGACCCCTGCAGCACCCATTCCGCCGCCGATACACATCGTCACGACCCCGTACTTCTTGCCCTGGCGCTTTAATTCGTTAATTAATTTCAATGTCAGCACTGTACCTGTTGCACCGAGCGGGTGGCCAGTAGCGATAGCTCCGCCGTTAACGTTCACTTTGTCTGTATCCAGTCCAAGAGTCCGGATAACCGCCAGTGACTGAGAAGCGAAGGCTTCATTCAGCTCCCACAGGTCGATATCTTCTATAGATAGTCCCGCGATCTTCAATGCTTTCGGAACCGCTTCGATCGGCCCGATCCCCATGATTTCAGGCGGTACGCCGCCAACTGCGAATGAAAGGAATTTTGCCATCGGTTTCAAACCGCGCTTTTCCGCAAGCTCGGAATCCATTACGAGGACAGTTGCCGCTCCGTCAGAAGTCTGTGACGCGTTGCCTGCTGTAACAGAACCTTTCGCTGCGAATGCCGGGCGTAATTTGCCAAGTACTTCCGGAGTCGTTCCCGGACGCACGCCTTCATCCATTTCAAACAGCGAAGTTTTTTCTTGATACTTGCCGTCTGGACCGACAAAGCGTTTTGTCACTTCAACCGGTACGATTTCATCAACGAACTTTCCTGCTTTGATTGCAGCTTCTGCACGTCTATGTGATTCTACAGCGAATGCATCCTGGTCTTCACGTGAGATTTCATACTTCTGTGCCACTTGCTCAGCTGTATGCCCCATTCCCATGTAATATTCAGGTGCTTCTTCTGCTAATTTAACGTTTGGACGGATTGTATTCCCCATCATTGGAATCATACTCATGGATTCCACACCGCCAGCAATAATTGCTTCTGAGTGACCGAGCATAATGCGTTCTGCCGCATAGGCAATCGTCTGCAATCCTGATGAACAGAAACGATTGACTGTTACAGCAGGCGTTGTATCAGGCAAGCCTGCCAATGCGCCGATATTTCGCGCCACGTTATTCCCCTGTTCTGCTTCCGGCATTGCACAGCCGATGATCAGATCATCAATCGGTCCATCATAATTTCCTGCACGTTTCAATGTTTCCTTTATCGTCAACGCCCCGAGATCATCCGGACGGACAGTTGCCAAAGAACCTCTTCCCGCTTTTCCAATCGGTGTTCGAGCACCGGCTACAATTACTGCTTCGCGCATTCTGTTTCCTCCTTTATCATCTACCTGTCAGTTACGTAACGGTTTGCCCTTCACAAGCATATGCTGCATACGCTGCTGTGATTTCGGCTCTGCCACCAAACTCAAGAATGCTTCACGCTCAAGATCCAGCAAGTACTGCTCCTCAACAAGTGTACCGAACGGAATCTTACCGCCTGAAATGACATGAGCTAATTTCTTCGCAATCTTCAAGTCGTGATCGCTAATAAAGCCGGATAAGTGCATACCTTCTGCAGCCAACAGCAATGTTGCATAGCCCGAATCGCCCGTTACCGGAACTTTCGCCTTCTTCGGCGCTACATAGCCTGCTTCATATAACGAAAGTGCCGCTTGCTTCGCATCGTAAATCAGGTGGTCTGGATTGAAGCTGATACCGTCTGCAAAGTCCAAGAAGTTATTTTCTCTTGCTTCGTCTGCAGATGTCGAAACTTTCGCCATTGCGATGGATTCGAATACTTTATTTGCAACGTTCTGGTAATCAACCGGCACGCCGTTCGGAAGACCTTTCAGATGCTTCTGATACAGATTGACGTTTCCGCCGCCGCCCGGGATCAGCCCGACGCCTGCTTCTACAAGCCCCATATATGTTTCAGAGGAAGCCTGGATATGTGCAGCCGGAAGACAAACTTCCGCTCCGCCGCCGAGTGTCATCTGGAATGGAGCAGCGACGACCGGCTTACTGCTGTATTTAATTCTCATCATCGCGTTCTGGAATGAACGGACTACGAAATCCAGTTCAAAGATATTATCATCCTGTGCTTCCATCAAGATCATTCCAAGGTTTGCACCGACACAGAAGTTTTTCCCCTGGTTACCGATGACAAGGCCTTTATAGTTCTGTTCCACTTCATCAATTGCGTAGTTGATCATTTGTGTGATATCCAGTCCGATTGCATTCGACTGTGAATGGAACTCCAGTAATGCAATGCCATCGCCTAAATCAATTAGACTTGCTCCGGAATTCTTTTTAATAACGCCATGTTTCTTCTTGTAGCTTTTGAGATTGATCTCTCTCTCATTTACTTTTACCTTTTGGTAGTCTGTACCGTCAAAGTAGTAAAGCTCGCCGTCTTCCTCTTTATAGAAAGTTTCATAGCCTTTATCCAGTAACGACTGCACAAATGAAGGAATCTCTTTTCCTTCTTCTTTCAATCGCTCAACTGATTTGCTGACACCGATTGCGTCCCAAATTTCGAATGGTCCCTGAGTCCAGCCGAAGCCCCACTTCATGCCGTTATCAATCGCTACGATATCGTCTGCGATTTCGCCGTGAAGCTCAGCGGCATACAGCATAGGTGGAAGGAGTGTGTTCCACAGAATCTCTCCTGCACGGTCTTTCGCATACACTAACGTCTTCACTTTATTGGCAAGTCCTTTTTGCTGTTTTGCCGCATCTATTGAAGGCGCTTTCATTTTCTGGGCAGGCCCATATTCCATCGTCTTCAGATCAAGCTCAAGGATTTCGCGTCCTTCTTTCTTATAGAAGCCTTGCTTCACTTTCGCGCCGATCCAGCCGTTTTCAACCATTTTCACTACCACTTCAGGAAGATCGAATACTTTTTGCTCGTCACCTGTCGTCTGGTCATAAACGTTTTTCGCAACATGCTGATACGTGTCAAGTCCAACTACATCAAGTGTGCGGAATGTCGCCGACTTCGGACGTCCGATTAATGTACCTGTAATGGAATCGATCTCACCGATTGAATAGCCGCGTTCGAGCATTTTATGCAATATTACCTGCAGGCCGTACGTTCCAATCCGGTTTCCAATGAAGTTCGGAGTATCTTTCGCAATAACCACACCTTTACCAAGTCGGTTTTCACCAAACTCTGTCATGAAGTCTATTACTTCAGGTGAAGTTTTTTGTGTAGGAATGATTTCTAGTAATTTTAAGTATCTTGGTGGATTAAAGAAGTGCGTTCCCAGGAAATGTTTCTGGAATTCTTCCGAACGGCCTTCCGACATCGCTTCGATACTGATTCCGGATGTATTGGAAGTAACAATTGTACCCGGCTTGATCACGTTTTCAACTTTCTCATATAGACTCTTCTTAATATCCAAGTTTTCAACGACTACTTCAATAATCCAATCTACTTCAGCAAGCCGTTCCATATCGTCCTCAAAGTTACCCGGTGTAATTAATGATAAGTTTCTCTTTGTTGTAAGAGGAGCTGGTTTTTGTTTTAATAACTTCTCCAACGCCGTCGCAGCAAACTTATTGCGGAATCTAGGATCCTCAACCGTCAGCCCTTTTGCTTCATCATCGGCACCCAATTTTGGTGGAACGATGTCCAGTAAAAGAACAGGTATTCCGATATTGGCTAAATGTGCTGCAATACCTGAACCCATCACACCAGATCCTAAAACTGCCGCTTTTCTAATTTGATAAGTCACGTGCAATCCTCCCTTTATCTTTGAATGAACACTCATTCATTTATAGCGTAAAAAAAATACGCGTTGCTTATAGATACTAGTGTAAATCATTTGAAACTATTTCGCAATATTTAAATCAGAAATAGTTTTACTTTGCAGATTTTTTTGAACAAGCATTAAAATACCCAACCTACAGGAAACATTGTACACTATCTATTGAATGGAGGCGATATAAATGAAAGAAATTAAATCTACAAAAGAATTTAATGAACTAATCGCGGGTGATAAACCGGTACTTGTAAAATTCGAAGCCGATTGGTGTCCGGACTGTAAACGTATGGATATGTTCATTGATCCGATCGTCGAAAAATACGATGCGTATTCATGGTATGAAGCCGATCGTGATGTTCTCCCTGAAATCGCTGAAAAATACGAAGTGATGGGAATTCCGAGTCTGCTGATTTTCAAAGACGGAGAAAAGCAAGCACACTTACACAGTGCAAACGCAAAATCACCCAAACAAGTGACAGATTTTCTGGATGAAGTAAAAATTTAATGAAAGCAGCGCTGACTTCGGTCAGCGCTGTTTCTCGATAATGGAGGTGCCTGGCATGGCAAGATACATAGAGGTTACAGGTAAATCGCAGCATGATCACGATATTCAGCCCAAATACCGCGCTTCTGCTTGCGGCCCTGTCACCGCTTTTGTGCTGCTGCGCCATCTTTTCCCTGCGCAACAGGCTCCCGACATCAACAAACTGTACCGCCGGCTCGGCGGTACAAAAATCGGCTTGCCTGCATGGCGTTTCGTCCGTAATTTACATCAGCTTCTCGGTAAAGACTGGACCGTTAAAGTATGCACAATAGACGAGGCCATCCGACAACTGGACGAAGGCCGCCCTGCAGCGGTGAAATTCGATAAATGGTTCCGTCTGAAATGGCGCGGCCGTTTTTCATTCGATTACCACTGGGTTGTCCTGGTAGGCTATGAATATATAGAAGGTAAACTACATTTACTTGTTCAAGACAACGGCGGCAAAAACCGTCCAAGCACTGTCCGCTCTGTACCTTATCAGCTGAATGAAAGCATACTGACATTCGTCAAAATCGAGCCGTCAAAACGGTGAAACAGGTAATCCCTGCCGAGCGATCAGAGAATAGCCCTGCTGTTCCATTAGTCTGGCCGTTTCCTCAGTGAATGCAGGAATCGTCAACTGATCGAGCGGATCATCAAGCGTTAATTCACAGTGAATCTCCGCCAGTTCTATCGACAGCATCAGCATCTCTTCATCTGTCTCAATCTTTTTACGCACGCCTGCAGCCAACTCTTCTTTGGCTGCGAGTACCCCGTCCACCGAACCGTATTGTTGAATCAGCTTCAGAGCTGTTTTCGGACCGATTCCCTTCACTCCCGGATAGCCGTCACTAGAATCTCCTGTAAAAGCTTTCATATCAACAAATTGCCCTGGTGTGATTCCATACTCTTCTATAAAACGCTGTGCATTGTATTCATCATACTGTGTGTAACCTTTTTTTGTTAAGGCAATGGTCACATCGGGCCTCAACAGCTGCAGTAAATCCTTATCACCCGACACCACAGTGAATTTGGCTTTTCCATTCCACGACTTAATCAGCGAACCAATCAAATCATCCGCTTCCATATTCGGAATCCCGTAACTTTTCCATCCTAATGTTTCAGACACTTCCCGTGCCATATCAAACTGAGGAACAAGCTCAGGCGCCGGTGCCGGCCGGTGTGATTTATAGTCCGGAAACAATTCATTGCGAAACGTCTTGGAACCCATATCCCAGCAAACCGCCAGATGCGTCGGCTGAAATATGGAAATGGCACTCATCGTGTGACGTACAAATCCCTGTACGCCATTCGTCGGCACATTATAAGCATTCGGAAAAAACTGTCCGCTATGTGCTGTCGCAAAAAAAGATCGGAATAACAAAGCCATCCCATCAATTACTAAAATATGCGGTTTCATTTCATTCAATATGATCCACTTCCTTTTCTTTAGTGTATCACAGCAGCAGATCCAGTGAAGAGAAAGTCAAACGGTGCAGCCGCTGCATATACTATTTCGAGACAGTATAGAAGGAGTGATGTTTTGAACCAACATGACGGATATCGCCAATATCCTCCAAATCAGCAGCCATATTGGCAAGGCTCAGGATTTAATTTTCCAGGCTGGAATTCACCTTCCCCAGCTCAGTTATTTCCTCCTTGGATGCAAAGAATTCCAGGTTTCCCCGGCCAGCAAGACTCTCAGTGGTTTCCCGGTTCTCCTGGGTTTCCAGGACAGCCGAATTTTCCGAATCAGCCGGGCCAAGGCGGCCAAGCAGCAGCACCTACTTCGCCTCCGCCAAGCCAAGTACCAAGTTACCCCGAATTCCAGACATTTGCAGTTGATCCCGGAGCAATCTCAGGTTGTTTATTCCGGTTCACATACGTCTGGACTTCTAGGTTCAACGGATTCTGGTTCTACCCGACATTCGTCGGCAGAAACTCTGTCGCAGGTTTCCAGTGGAATTCACGAAGGTACCGATGGGAGTACTTAGGAATTGACTTACAACGTATTGATGCATTCCGCTGCTTCTGAATGAAATGAATACGCTGCACACAATAGAAAGAAGGAGTGATTTTTTGAATCAGCAAGGCGAAAATATGTGGTACCCGCAGTTGCCCGAAGGTTATCCAGGACAGCAGTATGATGCCTATCATCATACAAATCATTACCCGCAATACCCGCCAAATCAACAAGGATGGCCGGGCGGACCAGGTTCAAGCGGCATGCCGGGCTATCCGCCTCCGGGGCAATCCTACCCGCCATGGCAGCAAGGACATCCAGGCCAATATCCAGGTTATCCAGGTCAGCAGCCGGGGTATCCTGGGCAAGGTTATCCGGGATATCCGCAGCAGCCTGGCTACCCCAGTTCCCCAGGGCATCAAGGCCAGCCGGGAAATCCAAGTCAGCAAGGCGCGCCGACTTCAGCGCCGCCGAGTCAGACACCCAGTTATCCGGACGCACAGTTGCGTGCAGTCGATCCCGGCGGTATAGCAGGATGTCTGTACCGCTACACGTATATATGGACTTCTAGAAATAAAGGCTTCTGGTATTATCCAACTTTCGTCGGCCGCACTTCGATTGCCGGCTATCGATGGGATCCGCGCCATTATCGATGGGAATATTATGGAATGGATTTGAAGAAAATCGATTCATTTAGATGCACGTAAAAAACCTGGCGGAATTCGCCAGGTTTTTTCAATGAGACAGATTGCCAATAAACCAAAAACCAAAAGAGCAATGAGTACCGCATACATTTACTGCATCAGCCGAAACTTCTCGGCTGCGAATGATAAATCTTCGGCAAACTTCGGATACAGATTGGGTCTGCGCCGGACAGCAAGGGGATGGTATGCCACAGCTGTTTGATACCCGCCGACATCATGCCAGCTGCCGCGCAGCGATTTAACATCAACTTCAGAATTTTTGAAGAATGATTGAACTGCCACATTGCCCAGGCATATGATCAATGAAGGGTTTTGATTCTCCAGCTGTTTTTCCAAATGATGCATACAAATGGAACGGACCTGCTCTTTATCATATTTCCGTACAGGTCTTCGCTTTAAAATGTAGGTAACGTAGATGGTGTCTTTTGATAAACCGACTTCATGAAGAGCCTGCTGTAACGTTTGGCGTGTTCCGCAAACCATCGGGTTCCTCTCACGGTCTTCACGGACGCCCGGATTATCCAAAATTACCAGAATGGGTGCCCGTGGATTCCCCTCTCCCCAAACCATCCGGGACCCTTGACGATAAAGTCCGCACTCCCGGCATTCCAATTGTTCTTTTGGCGTTGGGTCTTCGGGCCACACCTCACAACTAAATGAATTCATTAACCTCACACTCCTGATACTTTAGATTCCCCTAAGCACTTGACTCTATTCAAATAACAGAAAAAACACCTCCCATGTGTGCCTCTATGTGCACGTTACTGGAAGGTGTCTTTCTAACTGTTCATATCGTGTGATTTACTTGATCGTCATTTCCTTTTTTTAACGTAAGCATAGCCAGGAAGGACATGCAGTACAAGCCTGCCAAATAAAGCATCGCAACTTTCATATCGTAACTCTGCAAGATGAAGCCAACCAGAATCGGCGAGAATCCGCCTATCGCTCTGCCGAAATTAAAAATAGTATTGGTTGCTGTACTGCGGATCTGAACAGGGTACAGGCCGCCAATCAATGCCCCGTACCCTGCAAACATTCCATTGGAGAAGAATCCTACGATTGAACCCCCGAGTAAGACACCGACACTTCCGGTTGCATAGGAATATAAAAACACAGCACATGCTGAAGCGATGAGAAATAGACCGAATGAACGCTTTGTTCCAAACTTATCAAGAAATATACCAAACGTCAGCATTCCGATAATCATGCCCACCGCCGTACTGATTGTCCAAAGTGCAGAGCTGGAAACAGACAGCCCTTGTGACTGCTGCAACATGGAAGGCAGCCAGATCATCAATCCGTTATACCCCGCAATTTGAACGGTCGCCATTACAATTAAAGTGAGGGTCGTGAATGTGATTCGGGGTGTTTCAAATAATTGCAGCAACTTTCCCTTTTCTTTTTTCTTCACTGCAGTTTTATTTTTTTGAGCAGCCAGCCATTCCGGTGATTCATCCAAATTCCTTCTGACAATAAAAGCGAAGATGACAGGAATGACACCGACAAAGAATAATGCCCGCCATCCCAGCGTCGGCAAGATCACTGCACTGATCAATGCAGCCAATATCACACCATACTGCGCTCCGACACTGACATAAGAAGAAGCCCTTCCCTGTTTATTCTTTGGCCAGGCTTCTGCAACGAGGGCCATGCCGATTCCGTATTCCCCTCCGGCACCAATTCCGGCGATTAAACGGAAGACGTAAACTTGCTCAATACTCGTGGCTAATCCCGTCAGTGCTGTACCGATCGCAAATAGTAAAACGGTATATGTAAATACTTTAACTCGCCCGTATTTATCCGCTAAAATTCCAAATACGATACCGCCAAACAACATTCCGATATTCGTTACGGATGAAATCAGTCCGCCTGTTGCCAAGTCGATGTGGAATTCTGCGATAATCATAGTCATGGCAAAAGAAATAAACATGATGTCCATGCCCTCTAAAGTCAAACCTGTTACCGATGCCACAACAGTTTTCTTTCGATACTCCATTCTGTCTTCCTCCAGTATATTCTAGATGTTTGCTTCTTTTTACAGAAAGAATGGATAAATGGATCCTATTCTTCTTTTCCGCCTCACGGGACGTTCTTTAAAAGAAGATGCTGCTGTTGCACGTTTCTGATAATTGGGCAAATTAAATACCCTTCCGTCGAAGAGGACAAAAGGGTATGACTAAACAAGCTAACCATATACAATTGCTCTTTTCGGCTTCTCTGAACCGTGTTAAAAGAAATATATTTCCGTTGTTTATTTTAACAAATGATTTTTTGATTATCCACTATATAAGTTGAATTAATAAATAATCATTCTACAAATTACTTAGCACCGTTGATTTCCGTTCCAGGCGGACGCTTTCTGGAGGGCCCGCGGTGAGCCAACTTGGTCGCTACGCTCCCCTAAGTTGTCTCACCTGTCGGGCTGATCCTCCCAGAGTCGCCGCCTTGCACTCCAATCAACTGAGTAGATAGAACATAGCTTCCCTATGATGTAAAAAGTTTAATTCAACTTAGGCTCTACACCAAAATCTGTTCTTGACCCTGTCACGTGCGTATTGCAAAATCTTGCTGAAGTTTGTCAGGAGGTGGATTTGTGCGGGTTTCGTTGCTCGACTTTGCAGTTTGAACCCACTTCAGCGCTGGGGGATTGCCTTACGCGATAAGCCTACTGGCGAAGAACATGCATCATTGCCTTAATTTCTGCAAAAAACCGCAGAAATACGGCAAAGCGAACCCTTCGCTGTTCGCTTCGCAACGGCCGACCCCGCAGTTGCGCCTACGCTGTTGTTGCGGAAAGTATGTCATGTTGCTTTTTTGCAGAGAGCGAGTTTAGTTGGTGTAGTTTCGTTTCTCGACTTTGTAAACGCATTGACCACAGGAATTTAGGTATTTGCAGAATGATAAGTAGTGCATGAAACATCGGTACTATCGTTATAGTCTCAATTAGTATGCTCATACTACTACCTACTCACATAAAAAGTCCTGAAAAACCAGCTTAGTGTACCGGAGTGAAAGCCGTCACGTAGAACGGCTTTTGCGAGTAAAAGCGTAGCGTTAGGAGCACTGGTTTTAGGCGACTCCGGGAGGATCAGCCCGATAGGATGAGACAACTAAAGGGAGCGAAAGCCTTTACGAAGAAAGGCTTTTGCGAATAAAAGCGTAGCGTTATGAGCACAGTTTGCCTTAATTTCTGCAAAGAGCGCAGAAATACGGCAAAGCGAACCCTTTGCTGTTCGCTTGGCTCACCGAGGGCCCGCAGGACACGCGTCCGCCTGGAACGCAGGGAAACGGTGTCCTCCCACTTACCATCCTATACTGCGCAATCACGAAAAATCTTAAACTGCTCATCAATTAAACTGTCAAGCACATGTTTTGGTGAAGACCCTCAACTTATATAGTAAATTTTTATTTTTGGTGACATCCATCCATTTGCATCACGGCCAAACTTCTGCGTCACGGTCCTGCTGGAAAATCAGGACTTCTACATATGCAAAAACGATTTTGTATTTGTCTTCCTGTTAACTTTCAGATAAACTGACATCATTATGGCGGACTTCACATAAAATATGGTTGAGGTGAAAAAATGCCAAGAGTTAAATACAGAGATTCAGACGTTGATTTAATGGCGAGGATGATGCGCGCTGAAGCAGAGGGCGAAGGGAAACAAGGAATGCTGTATGTCGGCAATGTGATTGTAAACCGGGCGATAGCAGACTGTTTGGATTTTAACGATGTGAGAACGATTAATGACGTCATTTTCCAGATACAAGGCGGGAATTATTCTTTTGAAGCAGTGCAAAAAGGAAATATGTTTTACCAGCGTGCAAGAGAGACTGAAAAAAGGCTGGCCAAACAGAATTTAGATTCATGGAGACAGCATCCGGCGCAGTATGCACTTTGGTACTTTAATCCATACGGCCCCTGCCCTCCCACTTGGTACGGCCAGCCGTTTACAGGACAATTCAAAAGTCATTGTTTTTATGAACCAGTGGCAGGTACTTGTGAAAGTGTTTATATGGGATAAGTAGTATTTCATTAGGAACTCTCAGCTGTAATGATACAATGACACTGGAGAATGGCATGTTGTTTGTTGAGTAGAAGTAAGAAGACGTTTACATCAGCCTGTCTTTCGGCCAATTGTAAACGTCTTTTTTATTCATTCTTGAGATTCCGCAAATCATATTTCTTACTGAACTGATTTTTGTGGAATTCCTAAAAGTTCGTACAATGAATAGATCATAATCGAGAGCATCTTCTATATTTATTTACCATATGGTATAATCAGGTGATTTTAGCAGCAGAGGGAAATAATTATTTGAAAATGAAGTGTGGGTATAATTTCCGTGTACTTAAAACGTGATAATCCTACACTTTGATATGGGGAGTGGAACGTGAAGACAAAGTGGCTTGTCGCCGTCATGTGTATGACCTGGGTCGTATGCGGCTATCTTTTATGGAATCATTGGACAGAAAGAGATCGGTCTCTATCTGCTGCATGGGTAAATGATCAATCTGAAAGTAACAGCATAAAAGATGAGAATAATAAAGTAGAAGAGAATGTAGAGCAGCGTGTTGAAAATACAGTTGTGACCACAGCAACCATCGGCATGACCGGCGATGTGCTCCTGCATTACCCCATTTACACGTATCCAAGTTTTGACTTTGCGTTCGCCGCAGTGAAGGAGAAGCTGACGGACATTGATTTCTTGCTGGCCAATCAGGAATCCATGCCGGCAGGTGCTGAACTTGGATTGTCGACTTATCCAATATTCAACAGTCCGAAATACATTATCCGCGACCTGCAGGAAGCAGGCGTGGACATGATTTCAATGGCCAATAATCATACATTGGACAAGGGTGAAATCGGCGTAATGAAGTCTATTGAGCATGCGAGAGAATATGCGATGCAGTATGTCGGCGCCTATGATTCATTTGAAGATCAGGAGACCTTGAGGATAGTCGAAGTGAACGGCATACGGATCGGTGTGCTGGCCTATACGTACGGAACGAATATCGAGCCTGTCCCGCCCGGCAAAGACTATTTGGTCAATTTGATCGACTATCAGAAAGTTGCTGACGATATTCTGCGAATGAAACCGGCTGTCGATGTCATCGTTGTCTCTTTGCACTGGGGTCCCGAGTACAGACTGCAGACATCACAAGCACAGGATGAACTGGCTCAGTATATTTCGTCTGCGGGCGCTGATATCATTTTTGGACATCATCCGCACGTCCTGCAACGTTACGAGGAAATCGGGGAGACAAAAGTGTTTTTCTCGCTCGGCAATTTTTATTCGGCCCAGCCGTATGAATATACGAATTTTGGTGGGATTGCACGGTTGACTGTGACGAAAGAAAAGACAGGCGATATCTCAAAGGTGACCATTGAAGATCCACGATTTTTCCCGACTGGCGTCATAAAAGATGAACAGAATCGCTTTAAAGTCGTGCCCTTGAAAAAAGCGGGTCAGGTGATTACGTACACTGAAGGCTGGGTGGAAGATCATGTGGGTGTGCCGAAGTGGTAGATTTATAGAAAAATAAACAGGCTGCCCTGAGAATTTCAGAGCAGCCTGTTGTGTTGAATTAATTCGCCGCCGGC
>NZ_BRCD01000044.1:0-15322 GCF_023707945.1 Sporosarcina sp. NCCP-2331 | reverse complement strand
CCATGCGTTTATTTGTCATTCATTTTTACATAAGTACGTTTCCAGCCATTGATCTGCCTGTTCTTTTGAAGAGACTTCTCCATTCAACTGGCTTGCTTCGAGATTCAGCAAAAGTTCAGAAAAAAGAGGACCGGGTTTAATCCCTGCTTTCATCAAATCGGCACCTGTCAAGTATTTATTCAGGCTTCGCCTCTTCTCTAAATAGTCTCGGACTGCCTGCTGTTCTCCTGTACCCACAGCCAAAATAAACAAGATGGCTTCATCAGAATAGGCGTGTAAGAAGAAATGCAATTCACCTGCGTGCTGTGTCTGTTTCCACTTTTCATTTCCTAACAGATCTTTGATTTCTTCAATCAATTTCCGCTCCGGCTTCATCAGTGCAAATCTTTCCGCCGCGTACAATTTGGAATCGCAATAAAACGGGATTAAAAAGTAATTGAACCAGACAGGCTGTTCTTTCTCACCGTACAATTTCTGCAATGCTTCTGCAGCTGTACAGGAAGATTCCATTCGATCCGTCTTAACACCGAATTGCTGCCAGACATTCAGTTCAAAAAGACGGCGGATGACTTCCGGCGGTCTGCCTTCTTTAAACAAACGTATCATTTCCTCATTAATGCGCTGTGTTGTCAACTGTTTCATTTTGTCGATGGATTCCAAGGCCAGCTTTTCCGTCTGCCCGTCCATCGAAAATCCGAAGCGGCCTTCAAAACGAATCGCCCGGAAAATACGGGTAGGGTCCTCGACGAAACTGAGATTGTGTAGAATTTTGATTGTTTGTCTTTGTAGATCATATTGTCCGCCGAACGGGTCAATCAATTCACCGAAGGATTCTTCGTTGAGTCGGATTGCCATCGCGTTGATTGTGAAATCACGCCGCTGCAGATCATCTTCCAAGACGGATTTCTCAACTTCAGGCAAGGCGGCGGGCTGTTCATAGTACTCAAGTCTCGAAGATGTAACATCAATCGACAACCCTGTCGGATGAGTCCAAG
The DNA here is from genome assembly GCF_023707945.1 of Sporosarcina sp. NCCP-2331. Lineage (NCBI taxonomy): Bacteria > Bacillati > Bacillota > Bacilli > Caryophanales > Caryophanaceae > Sporosarcina > Sporosarcina sp. NCCP-2331. The sequence continues at coordinate 14,327 of NZ_BRCD01000044.1, read as the reverse complement.
TTGCAGTTGCGAAGCTTTCATGCTCAAGCACTACTCCGCCATAAGCTTTTTGTAACCCTCTTGCCAAATGAATTCCATCACCTTCAGCCACAATATCAATATCATCATTTGGTCTGTTCAGCAAAATATCCCGAACAATCCCGCCGATTAAATAAACTGGCATACTCATTTCACTTGCAGTTTCTCCGATTTCCTTCAGCAGCCGGCAGACATCTTCAGGCAGCTGTTTATTCATTTTTTCAGCAAGTTCTATTGCTGTCAGGCCTTCTTCGATGATTTTATCCGCAAGAACATCACTATACAGTACTTCGATAATATTGGACCTCGTCACAATTCCCACAAGTTCTCCATCTGCGATAACGGGCAGGCGTCCGATATTATGCGCAATGACAAGCTCCTGAATTTCTTCCAATGAAGTATCGGGTCCGATCGTGTAAACGCTGGTTGTCATATACGCCTTCACCGGCGCATGCCCCAGCCTATGATGATTGGCTTTATCCAGGTCCCGTCTGGTGATGAGCCCGGTTAAATGGCCATTTTCAACAATTGGATAACCTGAATGCCCGTAGCGGTACATGAGACGGCCGGCCTCTTCAATCGTTGTGTCGGGAGAGAGTGTCTTTACAGGACTGCTCATCAATTCTTTTGCAGTAATCGCAGGTTTCAGCATTAGTTGTAAATCGTCAATCAGCTGGCTGACAATTGCTTCCTTGTCACCTTTTTTTACCGTGGCCGAGCCGGCGTGCTGATGTCCGCCGCCTCCAAGCTTTTTCAAGATGGGCAGCAGCGTGATCCGTTCGGAATTGGCACGCCCTACCACAACGACTGTCGTTTTCATTTTGACGACGGCTATTGCCGCATCCGTCCCTTTTACGCCGAGCAGTTTACTCGTCAGCAAAGCGAGTCCATTTTGGAATTTTTTCAGCTCATATGTAGAAACAGCAATTTCCAGTCCATCTACTTCATGAATTTCGGTATGAGCGAGAAGGTTATCCAATAAATGCTGCTGTTCCGTTGTCAGCGTTTGTTCTGAAAAACGCTGAACTATTTCCATATTCATTCCTTGTCCCAGCAGATAGGACGCCATTTGAAAATCACGCGTTGTCGTATTGTTATACGTGAAATTCCCCGTATCCGTGTAGATGCCCAGTCCGAATAAAGACGCTTCAAACTTCGAGACAGGCAGCCCGCGTTTTTGGATCTCTTCCAATAGCAGCGTGACGGCGGCCCCGGTCAGTTCTACAACCCCTTCATCATACTGAACATCTTTTTCACCTTTCGGATGGTGATCATAGACGATAATATTCCGTGTTTTCGGATCAAAGTCCTGTGGAAGACTGCCGATCCGGGACAGTGACGCGACATCTACAATAATCATTTCCGTTACTTGTTCCCATTTGATATGCGCACTTGGAATGAAGTCAAACATGTCCCGGTAAATATTCAAAAAGCGCTGCACCCGGGTTTCCAGCTTATCGGAAATCACCAGTTGCGCTTCGGGATAGATCTTTTTTGCCGCAATCATGGAGGCAAGTGCGTCAAAGTCGGTGTTTACATGTGATATAATAATTTGCAATTACAGTTCCTCCTGTTAAATGAATGAAACGCGTAGGATATGAAATATTTTCATTCGTATTATATAGAAATATCTTCTTAGTAAAGATAGCGGATAGTTCTATTCTACAACATCTTGTTTCATTACCGGTAAAACTTTCCGACAAATTTGAAGTGCTGTCGTTGTGCCCTATACTCATGCAATTCTATAAAATGAAAAAGGAGAACAGCAGATATGTCCTATTCCGTACAACTAATTAAAAAAGAGGAGCAAATAACGAATAAATGGTCTGGCGGCGATACTACGCAGCTAGCTATTTATCCTGAAGATGCACAATATACCAAGCGGAATTTTATGTGGAGAATTAGTGCAGCCCAAGTTGAAGCAGAAGAATCTGTTTTCACACCGCTGCCTGATATAGACAGACTAATTATGGTGATCGAAGGGGAAATGACACTGCAGCATGAAGGACATCACCGCGTTCATTTAACGCCTTATGAACAGGATCGGTTCAATGGTGGATGGACTACGCGGAGTTATGGAAAAGTGCGTGATTTCAATCTCATGCTGGGAGAAGGCTGCGACGGTGAACTGGAAGCCATTACTATTGGAAAAGACAGTCATTACGAAACAGTCAGTTCAAATGCGGATAAACGTCAAATTGTTCAGGCTTTTTATTGTGTAAGCGGCCCGGTTTGTCTGCTGGTTAATGATAAGGAAGAGTTTGATGCAGAGAACGGTGATTTATTTCTGATGCACAGCGAGGATTTGGACAGGGATATTACTATCAAAGTTATCAATAAAGCTGATGTCGTCGCGAAAGTTATTAGAGCCGGTGTGGTACCGAATGACTGAACCAGAAAAATCGCTGTCCCGAGAAAAGTGGGGACAGCGATTTTTTTATTGTTTATTTTCCAGCCTTTACAGATACCAACTCGGTAATGATTTTTCCGTTGCCGGCGGTACTCTTAATTATCCCGATACCTTTAGCAAGATACTCCCGGGAGCCGTCAGAGTAACGAAGAATGACGACATTTCGGAAACTGCCGGCTTTTACTTTTATCGTTTTTGTTGTGCTCTCTACCAGGACCCGCTCTTCTTCTGTGAAACCCATCTGCGTTGTATACGTACCTTGTGTTAAAGGGTAAGGAACATGTACGAAGAGGAAGTCTGAACTGGATACCCCCATGATCAGCCCATATTGATCTTCAATATATGTGAAGCTGGACAATTCGGGATAAACTGGGTTCTTCTTATTGTATAAAAAAGTGTACTCATCTTCTTTTTCCACATAGAATGTCTCCCTCTTATCTTCGAGAAAAGATGGTGAATAGGTGAGGATTAATCCATTCACAGGTGTCAATCCCTTTGTGACAGTGGCGGGTGCAGCGTTTTTCTTGGATAATGCCGATGTATACACATAACCTTTAGATTTTCCGGCTTGGATATATGACCATCCATTTGAGGAAGATAAGACGGTTACACTTGATTAGTTTTGAACAGTACCCAGCTTATCGGCATGTTGAGCTGGACTTGCACGCAGAAAGATATCACCCTTTGCATTTACATACATTTCTGTTGTCTGTGCTGCCGAAGCAGTTTGTGATGGTACTGTGCAGAAGATGCCAAGTAACAACAGCAGCATGATCGATACGAGTTTTCTGATTTCCTTCACTCCTATTAATTGTCCCATACATGTAAGTCTATGCAGTTAGCCGCATTACGAGAACAAGTTTCAGAAATTAAAACAACAAAACAAAAGCCGATTCGCAATGAATGGGCTTTTCACATAGGTCTTTTCACTTTTTCAGCACGCGGCCAGATAAAATAAGAAAGAGAGATCCCGACGTCAATGGCTGCAACCAAAGCCCAAAGTTTCAGCATCTGCAACAAAGCCTCCGTTTTATCGGCATCTGCAACAAAATAAATCATCCCCGCAAGAAAAGCGCCTCCGATTATAAATGCCAGCACATGCTGCAGGGAACCTTTCAAGGAATGCCGCGCATGCGCATAGCCCGTTTTCTTTTGGGGTTTTGTGCCCTGTTTCTTAATGTAACAAAGAAAGCGTTCGTCAGCCCACTGAATCATGCTTTTACCAAATGCGACGGAGATTCCCAGATAAATTGCAGCAATGGCATGAACTTGGGTCGCCGTGGCGCCATTGTACATATCTGTAGCGGTTACGATAATCAATAGCAGGTCAATGACTGGAGTCAAGGCCAGAAAAAACAATCCAAGGCGTTTTTTATTGAAGAAATAACGCGTAATAAGTCCCGTCAAGATGACCACCCAAAAGCCTATTTCACAGGCAACAATCGTCCAAGCAATGAAATTCATCCTATCACCTCTTTATTTAATACAGTTGTATTGTTTTTATTATCGTATCACGGCAAACCTTTCAATACAACTGTATTGTTATAAAACAAATTGTAGACTATACTAGTCATATGGCAAAACAAGTAAATTATGAAGAGCGTAAAGAATTAATTGCACGGGCGATGTGGCGTGTCATTTTGGATAAAGGGATGGAAGGGGCGTCAGTACGGAATATTGCGGAGGAGGCAGGGCTCTCGCTTGGAGCGCTGCGTCATTATTTTTCGACCCAGGATGACTTGCTGGTCTATGCAATGACGCTCGTGCAGAAAAGAGCGACTGCCCGAATTGAAGCAGTTGCCAGACAAAAATTGCCGCCAAAAGAAATGGTACTGGCGGTGCTTTACGAGATTGTGCCGCTGAATGAAGAAACGCGGGCAGAGATGGAAGTCTGGTTTGCTTTCATTGCGTATGTGAATCATCGAAAAGAGGAGCTGCCGATACCGGATGACAGTATTCGGGAGGGGGCTCAAAAAGTGATAGATTATTTGAATGGATCAGCTATATTAAAAGACAGCCTTGATTTGGATCTGGAAGTGGAGCGACTCTATTCATTAATCGACGGAATTGCGATCCATGCACTGCTGGAACCTGAGCGGCTTGATGCGGAAAGGGTTCGGAAAACCATTCGATATCATATTGAATCGCTGTGCATTCCGGCGCAATATTAAGAAGCTATACCCAAACTGGAGGAAATGCATATGAGCAGAGTAGAAATCATGATGGAAATGAAGAAAAAGATAGAAGAAAATCCTTCCTTGGCAATCAGCGAGTGGCAAGGGATTTGTAAATATGTGGTAGGTGAGCTCGTTTCATTGGAAGTGAAAGATCTGCAGGAAATGAACTTCAAAGGTTTGCTGAAGCCTGGAGAAGAGCGCGTGATGCCGGTTGAACTCATGGTCGCTGCCGCAGCCAGCAGTTTTGGCGTAATCTTTCATATGGAAGCTTTCAATCAGGGAATCACAGTGGATTCCGCAGAAGTGGTCTTTTACGGGACTGTCAACAAGGCGGAATACTTGGGAATCAAAGAAGGCAACAGCGGGATAACGAAGCCGATGATTACTTTGAAGGTGCATTCATCTGCATATAAAGGAAAGGTAGCCGAAGTCGCAGCCATTGCGGCAGAGCGCTCGCCGATTCTCTCCAGTCTGAATGAACGCGTAAAGCTCCATATCATATAATTTCCGTATAAATGTTTAGAGACCTCTTTTTAAGAGAATTGTATACATATAGGAGGTCGATATATTATGACAATTGATTACAAGGATCACGGAAAAGAACCTTATGTGCTGAACATTGAGGAAGCTACTTTGAAAAATGAAAATTTCCGTACAACGATTTGGACGGGTGATAAAATTCAGGTGACCGTCATGAGTATTCAGCCGAATGATGATGTCGGTCTGGAGATCCATCATGGAATTGAGCAATTTCTGCGTGTGGAAGAAGGCGAAGGGCTTTGTCAGATGGGACCGAAAGAGGATCAGTTGGATTTCGAGCGCAAAGTCTCCGATGATGACGTCATTATCGTTCCGGCAGATACGTGGCACAACATTACGAATACGGGCGATAAGCCGTTAAAACTGTATTCCATCTACGGAACGCCTGATCATGTAAAAGGCACGGTGCATAAAACGCATCAGGACGCAGAAAATGATCCGAATGAATAACGTTCTTTCGGAAGCAGTGCAATCTGCACAAAATAGAAACGGCCCCAAAAGTCGAGCGAGAAGACTTTTGGGGCCGCTTTTTATGTAGCGGGAATAAGGGAGAAACTTCTGCTGTGCCAAGCAGAAAATTGCTGCGCAACTTTCTGCAATTTGTTGATCATTCAATACGGGATTGTGATCATAGACTCCGCATGCACGCTCATAGCGCCCGGCCAACTGCTCATACAGTCCCCGCGCGTGATCATAGCATTCGCAAACTTGATCATATTGTCCCGCGGGTGATCATAGCGCAATTTTTATTCGTCGTGGAATCTTGATGGCTACCCCCCGCGCGCCAAAACACCGCTCAACCGCGCGAAAGCCGTCGTTGCGCGCACCAAAGTCGACTGTCCGCGCGCGTAAGTCAAGTTTTGCCGCACCAAAACACCTCTGCTGCGCACCAAAAGCCGGCCGCAGCGCACGTTTCATGACATTTCGCAAAAGTCTACACCATCAAAAACCCGCCGCTGACGCTAATACATTCTCCGTTGACGAAACTCGAATCATCGGAGGCCAGGAAAGAAACAACCGACGCCACTTCCGCGGGATCTCCCATGCGGGCTGCCGGTGTCAGCATTGTAGCCATTCGTTTGACATCTTCCGGCAGATCTCTTGTCATGTCGGTATTAATTCGTCCTGGAGCAATCGCATTCACGGTAATCTGCTTGCTGCCATTTTCTTTAGCCAGCGTTCTCGTCAATCCGATGACGCCGGCTTTGGACGCGCTGTAATTGGCCTGTCCCATATTGCCCCAGCTGGAAGAGGAGGAAACGTTGACGATTTTTCCGTACTGCTGATTGCGCATGCCGGGGATTACGGCCTGGCAAGTGTAGAACATGCTGTTTAGATTCACATCTATGACCGAATTCCATTGCTCCGCCGTCATCTTATGGAAGAAGGAATCCCTTGTGATGCCCGCGTTATTCACCAAAATATCAACCCTGCCGAACTGCTCATAGATGGCAGAAAATGTTTCTTTTACTTCGGCGGCATCCGCCACGTTGCACTTCCAGACACGGGCTCTTTCCCCAGAACCATCCAGTTCTATAGCTGTTTGTTCAAGTTTCTCTAAATTCACATCCAACATGGCGACCGAAGCGCCGTCTGCCAGCAGCCGCTCTGCAATTTTCTCGCCGATCCCCTGAGCCGCCCCCGTAACGATTGCCACTTTATTCGATAATTTACCCATCTTCCACACTCCTTGTTATATTAATAGAATAGTAAGGTAACTTTACCATAAATGAATGGTGATTCATACTGATTAAATATTTCCGTGTGGTGTATAATTTCAATAGGAGATGATAAAATGACCATCAGCAGAAAAGTTTATTTACAGAAAATCATTACATTGCACGAGCGGCTGATTATTGCTTCAGAGGAATACGAAAATATTTCTGAGGAATTCATTCAGCAGGGGAATTTGGATATTCCTTCAATGAAGGAGCAGTGGCTGAAGAAAGTCGTAGAATTTAAGCAAATTAATACGGAGATGAACGGCCTGGAAATTCCTGCTGCGTTTGAAAAAGAAGGCGGCGCACTGAAGGAAGCATACGAAATCTACGTCAGCTGTGTGGAAGAAAAAACGCAGAAATTCAGTGTGGAAACGATGGAAAGCGGTGAACTGGACGCCATTCAGGAGGCAGAAGTGCAGGCGGCTGAAGAAATGGAAGAGTTGATGGAAGCGATGTTTGAAAAGTGAAATTATAAGAGCAAAGACTGCAGATAAACCTTCACAGAGTTTGTCTGCAGTTTTTTGTCGTTTTCGAGCTTTCAAAAAAGTTGAAACTAATTCCGGATATTTCCGTCTGTACGTTGCCTAATTGAAAACAGGAGGAAAAACACCCGTTTATGTACTTCTGAATATGAAAGGCATCGGAGTGGATTTTATATGTTGGGAATCTTATTCAAAAAAATGCGGAGTCTTCTTTTCATCATCTTGCTATTTACTTTACTCATATTCATCGGACTGCCCCGTCTGAATTTCGGTGCAGAATTTCAAACACAGCGTTTTTCGGATATAGACAACACATTTTGGGCAAAAGAGGAAGTTACCCGGCTGGCGGAAGAGGGAATCATCACGGGTTATCCTGACCTTCAATTTAGACCAAACATCAACATTACACGCGGGCAGGCAGCTAATTTATTGGCCAATGCATTAAACATGCCAGAAACGCCATATCAGCCTGTATTTAAAGACGTCACACCAAAATCTGCCTATTTACGCGGAGCGATGGCCATGTATCAGGAAAACATATTTACCGGAAAACCGGACGGCACATTTGGAGCTGGCGATCTCCTGACACGTGAGCAAATGGCGAGTGTCATCGTCCGGGCATTTGACTTACAAGATACGGGGGCCGCTGCCATCTTTAAAGATGACCGGACAATCAGTGTTTCTCACAAAGATAATGTGAAAATCCTGCAACAGCATGGAATTACCACGGGGAAAGCGGATGGGTCATTTGATCCGAAGGCGCCAGTAACGAGAGGGACGTTCGCAGTATTCATACATAGGGCAATGATTCAATCGGGCGCATTGGCGGAGAGAAAAGCCGTTACGTTCCATGAAACAGAAACGATTGGAGAATTTGATTTCATTTCAGATACTGAACAATTTATAGAATTGCCGCTGGCTGACGACCGTAAAACGTATCTGCGTTCCGACCAATCTTTACAACTGCTGACAAAACAAACGCAATCCTACCCGCATGCAACAGATCAAATATACAAATATGGTGTGGGCTGGCTGGAATCCGTTATGTTGACGGTAACCAAACGAGAGCTGCCGAACGGTGATTATTTCTTTTTCGCCGAATTGCGAAATCCGCAGGCTGTTCCGGTGCGGGCGGATCTAATCCAAATTGAAGAAGGGGTAACGTCAAGTACACTTGAGTCATTTGATAAATATCCCATGAAAAAAGAAACGGATGAAACGTTTGGGGCTGATTTGACGACGGTTCCAGCCGGTATGCTTGACACAGCAGCAGAAGAGGGTACGAGTCAGGAAATGATCGGAAAATCCTATCGTTCCCGTGAATTAGAGATGAAGTACGCTCAAGGCGCATCAAGCCATACCCGTGAATTGCTGGATGAAAAGGATGTGTACAGCAGTATTTTATTAGGAACTACGCGTGTCTCTGTAGTTGAATTGGCTTCACAGGGCCGGGATATCATCGATCAATGGACTTTGTCTTCTGCCAATAAGCTGTTTTCGACAAATGAACGCAGAGACGCCTGGATGCATGAATCGGTCATGAACTATAAAAAACGGAATAATTGGTATACTGCTGCGGGTGCTTTCAATAAAATGGCCGTCACCATCGAGCCGATGCCCGCTTCAGGAAACGGCTACGGCCGCAACTTATTATTAATGAAAGAAGACCGCGTCATGCTGCTGTACAACGAGACAAAGGAACGCTACTACGAAGATCTGCTGCATAATTCCTTCACCAATTTAGCGAATTTCAGAGTAAATAATACGTTTTGGGAAACGGAAGTGACCAGTACCTACCTAAAGGACTTATATGACTTCACCGCCCCCTTTGTAGATACCCGTTTTAATGAGCAGATTGCGCTGTTTCTTTATGAAGGCGGAAAGGCTTTTGGACATTCAGATTACAATGAAGGTTTACGAAACTATGCCGACTTGCTCGTTCAGCAGAAAGAGCTGGGAAATGTCACCGCAGTGAGTTCAGATGCCTATTATATTCCCGATTACTTCCCGGTGGAACAGAAAGTGCGCACGCATACTTCCATGAATCATCTGCTCGGCGGGATGAATATTCTTTTATTGGCCTATCAGGAGTTTGGAGAACCTGTCTATTTGGAGACAGCCAGTGCGATTGAGCAAGCGATTCAGCTGGAAGAGAAGGCGTGGATCAGGGATGACGGAGACATCTGGTATAAACGTGCACCTGACGGGGAGTTTGCCGGCAGAGACTATACACATTTAACACTGGAAGATTTAATTTACTCCTATGAAAACTGGCTGGCTGCAGATAAGACAAAATCAGCTGTATTTGAGCGGATGATTCGTTCAAAAGCCGGCTATATGAATGAAAACAGAAAAGGGTATACTGTGAAGATTAAAGAAGGTTTGGAACGAATCCATATGTCCGGCTTGCTGCCCGCGGGAATAGAGCATACCGACGCACTGTGACGCAAAACGTCAGTAATTCTCCGTTGGATAAATATTTATGAAAGAGTTGAAACTTTTTCTGGATATCTCCGTCTGTACGGTGCCTGAATGAAAGCGGAGGTAGGAGAATGAAGAGAATTATAATTGGGGTGCTGATACTTGGGGGATTATTTTTATGGTCTGCGGGCAACGGACTGCTGCAGGAACTGCCGTTTACACAGCACGGGAAAGCTTTTGCACAGCTGATCCAAAATGAATCAAAAACAGAGTTTGAGAACGTATTGACATTGCAGGAACGACAGCCGATGTATATGAGAGAAACCGGATTCGTGAAGATCGGAGAACTGGAAGCCGGTCAGCCGGTTGCGATTATGGGCGAGGATGAAGATTATTACGAACTGCGTTTGGGGAAAATGTCTGCGTATGTCCGCAAAGGGCAGGCAAATGTTGAAAAACGGAAGCTGCAAACCGTTAAAAATAGCGAGCGGCTCGGTGCAGTTAAAACGAATCGTCAGACGATTGTCTATGAAAAAGCAGACCTGCAAAGTGACATATTGATACAGCTGGAAGATGGCTATCGTTATCCCGTCGTACAGGAGCAGGGGGATTGGTATATCATCAAAATCGGGGAACGCCCGGGATACATACATAAGCAGTCCGTTGAATTTGATGAAGGGCTGCCAGTGCTTGTATACCATCAGGTGCTGCCGCGTGATTTGATGACTACCGAATTAAGCACGGTTTCATTGGAAAGTTTTGAACGTCAGATGAACTATTTGGCGGAACATCATTTTACTGCACTGACGTCCCGTGAACTCTATGATTATTTGGAGGGACGGCTTGTGGTACCGGACGAAGCAATTGTTATCACATTTGATGATGGGTTATTATCATCAAAAGAATATGCCTATCCAGTTTTGAAGCAATATGGATTTACCGCTCTTCACCATATTATATCCTCGCGCCTGGATAGAGGGCATCATGTGCCGACGTTTGCCGGCGGGGAATTACTGAAATATGTCAACGCTGATGATTTGATTGAGATGAAAGATGTGTTTAAATTTGAAGCGCATACCGATGATCTGCATCAACTGAACAGTGACCGGCAAGGTCTTGCTCTGCACCGTATGAAAGAAGAAATCGTGGCGGATCTGCAAAATAATCTGAAGTTTGTCCCAGGGTCGGTTTCATTGGCCTATCCATATGGACAATATAATGAAGAATTTGTTGCAGCGGCGAAAGAAGTCGGATTATTAATCGGCTTTACAACCACCGAAGGATATGCAAATATGGATAAGTCGAATTATGAAGTGAACCGATTTGGCATAACCGAAAAAAGGTCATTTGAAGATTTTGCTGCGTATGTAGACGGGGATATGACATGGCCATAGAAGAGAGTGATTTTCGCACATGAATGAAATAGATCAACTGATGAATGAGCATTCGCGTTATTTAGTGCGCATCGCTTATTTATACGTGAAGAATTGGTCGACGGCGGAGGATATCGTGCAGGAGGTATTCGTTACGTACTTTCAGAAGAGTGACCAATTCCGAAATGAAGCTTCATTGAAAACCTATTTGACCAAAATGACAGCCAATCGCTCAAAAGATTATCTTCGCTCCTGGAAGCATAAAAAAGATGTCGTGTTTGAAACGATTTTCACTTCTACTAAAGGAGCGGATGAAATCGTGATTGAACAGGAACGTCTGGCTTCATTGGAGAAAAATCTGTTCAAGCTGCCGCTGAACTACCGGGAGCCGTTAATTCTATTTTATTATGACGAGCAGTCCATAGCGGAAATAGCCGATTATTTACAGCTTAATGAAAACACCGTGAAAACCAGGCTGCGACGGGCTAAACAGCAGATGAAAGGGTTTTTTGAAGAAGAGGAGGTGGTGAACCAGTGAGTGATTTTAAACATAAACTCGATCAGATGATGGGCGATACATCAGAGCAGGAACGCCGGATTAAACAGCGTGTACGGGATGAATTGCAATCATCAGACAGGAAGCGTTCATGGCCTGTCCTGTTTGTCAGCGCGGCAATTCCCGTCGTTGCTCTGTTGCTTTTCCTTACCATCGGGCCTTTAAATCAGCTTTCTTCTGACGAAGGCCGGGGTACGCCATATGACCCGCTGGATGATTTGGCGGAAATTTCAGCGCTGCAGAAAAAACAGCAGCTGTCTTCGGTGGATTATGAGAAGTTTGCCGAACTGCCGCATTTTGAGAAAGTGGACGGGTTGTATTATGTGGATCAAGAAGGATTTTCATTGAAAGGAAGTTCCGATTCGTATCATACAGTGATTGAGCGCCAAGCGAATTTATATGACGAGGTAGTCTATAAAGCTGGAGATATCGTACGCACGATGACCAATACATCGAGTCACTTGCCGACTTACGCGGATGCCTATTATGAGGTAATTGCGGTGCCGGGAGACCGTGTCGTTCTGAAAGACGGACAGCTGAAGATCAATGGGAAGCTTCAGAAGTCCGATATTATGGAGCGCTACGAAAAAATGGGAGTCAAGATCGCAGGAGGCTATGATCAGCTGCTGAATGCGCGAGAATACTTTTTGCTGAATCATTTCCCGGCAAGTGAAACGATACAGGGAGCGACGATTACACCTGTCCATAAGATTTATGGGAAAGTGGCCGGCGTTGCTTCAGAGGGAAGCAGTGATTCCATTTATTTGGATTATTTATCAGGGGATCTGCGTAGTGAGTACTCGCCTGAACAAATGTTTGATTTGTATTTATATGATCAGCTGCTAGGCGAAAACAAACTTCCGGGGTCAGAAGAGCTGGCGCAATCGAGTCGGATAGCGGAGCTGTTTCTGGAAGCAGCCTACCGGACCGAGACAGCTATTTCAGCTGATCAAGTAGAAATCCGGTATCAATATGGACGGCAGGGTGTCGCGGAGCATGTGTTCAAAATGGGAATGAACACGAATTCCGGACACTGGCAACTGGAAGACTGATAGACGATGGGACCGGGCCGGCATCAAAAGCCGTCAACCAACCGCTCGCGATATAGATTAGCCGGTCTGGTTTCTAAGTTGAATTGGAGAAATGACTAGAGGAGGTAAGTATATTGAAAAATAAACTGGCCGTCGTATTGCTGGCTGCACTGCTCGTTTTTTCAGCTGGGCCATTTGAGGCGCAGGCTGCAAAACAATTTTCAGGTATAGACATGCACTGGGCAAAGAATGAAATCATGTATTTGTCCGAGCGGAATATCATTGGAGGCTATCCAGACGGCTCGTTCAAACCGAACCAGCCGATTACCAGAGCACAGGCATCGGCTATGCTTATTAAGGCTTTGAAGATTCCTCTGACGGAAAATACATCCGTTCAGTTTAAAGACGTTGCGAAAACCTCTCCATACTACCAGATTCTCGCAACGGTCAATGAAAAGGGAATCATGCGCGGAGATAACGGATTCATGCGACCGGGCGAACAAACTTCACGGGCTCAGATGGCCGCCATCCTGCGCCGGGCGTACGATATGCCGCTCGACAAACAGCCGACATTCATAGATGTCACACCAGCGCACTGGGCATACCAGGACATTAACGGAATCGCGAAACAGCGGATTGCGGGCGGTTCGAAAGGCAAGTATATGCCGTCGGAATCTGTCACACGTGCACAGTTCTCGGCATTTCTTGTTCGTGCGATGGATGATTCGATGAAACTCAGCGACTATCATTCGTATGTCAGTCAGAAGGGTAAAACAGTCGAACAGAATGGCTCGATGTACACGGTAGCTTCCGGTGAGCATCCATATAAACTGATCAAAAAGAATAGGAAAAGCGGAGCGGAAGAAGTCGTCATGAGTACGTATGACGCTCCAAGGGATGATACATTTCAAGTATTCTTGCTCCCTGGCTTCCAGCTGGTTTTGTATAATGAGGATATTTTCATTCCTTATTGGTATTCTGTCGGTGAGATGAGTGAGCTGCCAATTTCTTACGGTCTGATGAAAATTACAACTACCGGGCAGAACCTGACACTCATGAAACAGCCTTCCGGATTTACGTTCCGCAATATGTTTATCTGGAACGACCGGATTTTCTATACGAATGAAAAAAATAAAGAGCGCTATTTTGATAACACTTTCAATCCTGATAAGTGGCTGGATGATCCGCTTGTGCTTTATTCGGCGGCAATGGACGGCACAGATCAGAGAGAGGAATACTCTTTTGAAGCACGTGTGATTTTTGATGATGTAAGATTTTCTCCTAAGCATGCTCAAGTGAGTCAAAATAACAGCTCGGTGCTGTTTGACCATTCCACGATGTATTATTTTAATAAAAGAGGCGTTTACAAGTACAGCCTGCTGGATGATAAGACGAGCAGGGTTTTAAATGTAACTGCAAAAGACATGAAAGTTACCGACACGCAGTTAATCGTAACGGATTCCCATGGGAAGAAGCATGTGCTGAAGAAATAGGAGGATTGGTGCGGCAGAAGGCTTGCTAGGTGCGCAGTCTCTCTGGTTTGGCGCGCTGCAGCGAGGTAAATGTGCGGCGACCGGCATGTTTGGTTCGGTGCGGGA
>NZ_BRCD01000043.1:0-16754 GCF_023707945.1 Sporosarcina sp. NCCP-2331 | reverse complement strand
GTTCGGCGTAGCGCATCCAGCAGCAGAAGATCCGGAAGGAGTGTAATCCATGAAGAAATTTACAGTCTTACGAGATTTTACGGATTTGAAAGATAAAAACAAAGTATACCGAAAAGGCGATATATACCCTAGTCCTGCAAATAAAAAAGTGGATGAAAAGCGAATCAAAGAATTGTCTTCCACAAAGAACAAATTAGGTAAAAAAGTAATCGAGGAAATCAAAGAAGAGCAGGAATAATTCCTGTTCTTTTTATATTAGGAGGAAAATATCATGTCGAAAAAAATTGAATTAGTAATTGACTTTGAATCAGGTGAAACGAAAACATTTCATCAGCCGGCCCACATCAAAGGTTCAGTTGCATTGGAAGGTATCGAAATTGGCCAGGCGATTAATAAAAAAGGCGAATCAGATATTGAACGTTCTGATATCGAAAGAATTGCTGATTTTGTAGCAGATCAATTATACGGCGGTAAATTTACACGCGAAGAATTAATAGATGGACTCCATGCGCCGCACTTATTAGAAACTCTTATGGAACAACTTCAATCCGTTTTCGGTGATGATACGGGAAATTTTACGAAGGAGAAGAAGGTTTAACAGATGCCGACTTCACTTTTGAAAAGCAAAAAGAATATTTTAATGTGTTAGTCAAAAGCCTCTTAGATGCAGGTTGGAAGATGAGCGAAATCATGGATTCTCCGCTCTATTATTTGATCGAAGTATTAGCAGAAAAGAATAAACCGAAACAACAACAATCCTTGATCGCCGCGTTTGGTGGTTGAGGATTTTTTACTATTGAGGGAAGGAGGTAAACCATGGCAGAACGTATAGAAGGACTTTCCATTGGTTTGTCACTCGACACCATTAAAATTGACACAGGCCTGCAAAGCTTGAAATCAAAACTTACAATGGTCAATTCCGAAATGAAAAACAATATGTCTGCATTTGATCGTGGTGAAAAATCAGTAGCCAAATATCAGACGCAGCTTGACGGTTTAAATAAGAAAATTGAAGTACAAAAAGCTGTTACCGCTGCCGCCCAAAAGAACTATGAAAAGATGGTCAAAGAGCACGGTGAGGGTAGCAAGGAAGCGGAGAAAGCCGCTACTCAATACAACAATCAGGCCGCCTCTTTAAACAACTTAGAGCGCTATGTGGACGGCGTCACAAAAGAGATGAAAGAGTTTATAGAACAACAGCGAATAGCGGAATCCAGTTGGGGTAAATTCGGAACTAAAATGGATGAGATGGGTTCCAAGTTAACCGCGATGGGCGATAAAATGAAAAAAGCCGGAAAAAATATGTCAATGTATGTGACGGCTCCTATTGTTGGTATTGGAGCGGCGGCGATTAAGGTCGGGGCAGACTTTCAAGAAGGTATGTCGCAAGTTTCAGCGATTTCAGGAGCGACAAGTACAGAAATTGCGTCACTTGAAAAGCAAGCCAGAGATTTAGGTGCAGCGACACAGTTTTCCGCAAAAGAAGCAGCTGACGGAATGCAGTTTCTCGCAATGGCTGGATTTAAAACAAACGACATCTTAAAAGCTATGCCGGGTATGCTTGATCTTGCCGCTGCAGGAGCGTTGGAATTGGGTAGTGCTGCCGACATTGCGTCGAATATTTTGAGCGCTTTTTCAATTGACGCCGCTGAATCTGGACACGTCGCTGATGTACTGGCAGCAGCTGCTGCTAACGCCAACACAGATGTCTCTCAGCTAGGTGAGGCAATGAAGTATCTTGCCCCTGCCGCTAACTCATTGGGATGGTCACTAGAAGATTCTACAGCAGCAGTAATGGCTTTAGGTGATGCCGGTATTCAGGGGTCGCTAGCCGGTCAAGCTTTCGGTTCTTCACTTACACGCCTAGCAAATCCCACAAAGAAAATGGGAAAGGTGTTAAAGGCAACCGGGGCAGAATTTTTTAATGCTGAAGGCGTCATGAAAACCATGCCGGAAATAATTAAAGAGTTAGAAGTGGGTATGGAGGGAATGACGCAGGAGCAAAAAGCGGCAAACCTGACTACTTTATTTGGCGCTAACGCTTATAAACATTGGGCTGTGTTGTTAGAAAAAGGATCTGCAGAATTGCAGGTCAATAAAGAAATGCTGGAAGGCGCAGACGGTGCCGCTGCCCAAATGGCGAAAACTATGAATGATAACGCCAAAGGCGATATTAAAATATTTCAATCCGCTATGCAAGAATTAAGTATTCAAATTTACGAAATACTGGAACCATCTATCCGAAAAATCATTCAATCTTTAACTGGACTTGTAGAAAAGTTTCAGCAGATGCCTAAAGGAACGAAAGTAGCGATTGTGGCGATATCCGGAATAGCTGCAGCGATTGGTCCAGTATTAGTTGTACTGGGTACATTAACAGCTGCATTAGGTGGTATTATGACGGCGATAGCGCCAGTAGCAACCGCGATAGCCGGGGCAGGAGGATTGGCTGCGGCGTTCGGTACGGCTGGTGCGTCTGTACTGGCATTCGCAACCGGTCCAGTAGGTATAGCAATAGCCGCTATTGCAGGCATTGGGATAGGCGCTGTGGCACTCGGAAACAAACTCAAAAAAGATGCCATTCCTGAAGTGGACAGATTCGGTAAAGGCGTTTCTGCTGCAACAAAAGAAGCACTTGGAGGTTTCTTCGATTTATCAGACGGAGCCAGTGAACAGCTTAGTAAGATGACCATTAATGGTAAAGCTGTCACACAAGAAATGGCTGACAGTATATCTGGTAAGTTTAAAAAGATGAACGCGCAGATTTTGGACAATATGCAGAAACAGCATGGCGAGCAAATTAAGGAAATGGAATCATTTTTCTTAAACTCTTCAGCTCTGTCCAATGAACGTGAACAAGAAATTTTAAACAAGCAAAAACTTCGAAATCAACAACGCGAAGTTGAACAAAAGTATGCAGAAGGCCGCATACAAGAAATTTTACAGAACGCCGTTAACCAAAAGCGAGAAATCACACAGAGTGAAAAAGATCAAATTAACGCCATTCAATTGAAAATGAATGAGACTGCCGTACAATATTTAACCGATAATCAGCGCGATCAAAAAGTCATCTTGGAAAATATGAAAAATCAAGCTGCTGATCTATCTGCTAGACAGGCTGTAGAAGTAGTAATGAATTCTGCTACTGCTCGCGATAAGGTAATCAAAGATGCCGAGAAAAAATACAACGATACTCTTGCCTTTGCTATTAAAGAAAGAGACGAAAATGGTTCGATTAGTGAAGAAGAGGCAAGCAAGATTATCCAGGAAGCCAAAAAGAAACGTGATTCAAGTGTCAAGTACGCACAAGACTCCCACAAAGAAGTTGTAAAAGAAGCCAAATCCCAAGCGCAAGATCATGTGAACGAGGTGGACTGGGAGACTGGCAAAATTCTTAGCAAATGGGATGTCTTCAAAAACAACATTAAGAAGAAAACGCAGGATGCGGGCCAGGGCGTAACTGATGTATTCGGCACCATGTGGAAGAATGTACAAGACAAGATTAGTGCAGGCATTGGAACTATCACTAGTTTATGGAGTGGTCTGAAAACGAATTTCTCATCTAAAATTTCAGACATGAAATCGACATTTGATACACTAGGTGAATTCCTTAAACCGAGTTTAGAAGCCTTGAAAAACTTCTTCTTGGATATCTCAGTGAAAATTGCAAACTTCGCCAACAATGAGGGCGCTCAGCTTGTAGAGGCATTCAAAAATATCGGCAGCGTTATAGGCGTTGTAGTGAAAGCAATATGGACAGTCGTTAAATTTGCGTTTGACCAAATATTAACCGTCATAAAGTTTGTTATGCCAGCCGTGCTTTTCATTGTTGAAACAATATGGGGCAATATAAAAGGTGTCATTAAAGGCGCCTTGGATGTGATTATGGGTGCCGTAAAAGTATTCAGCGGATTGTTCACTGGCGACTTCAAAAAGATGTGGGAAGGCGTCAAACAAATATTTTCCGGAGCGATCACATTTGTATGGAACTTTATCCAATTGCAATTTTTCGGAAAGATATTGAGTGGCGCAAAGCTGTTCATCGCTCCGTTTAAATCAGGATTTTCTGCTATGTGGAAGGCTGTAACGGAAATATTTACGAAAGCCGGAACTGGAATATCTAGTTTCCTAAAAAACACATGGGATTTAATTAGTCGGACAACCACCACTACGTTCAATGGTATTTCTAAGTTTTTAAACACCATTTGGACAACGATTTTAAACTTTATCAAAACGACTATAAATGCCATTTTCAACGGAATAAAAACAGTGTGGACGAGTATTTCAAGCACTACAAGCAATATTTTCACCAATATTTTTAACACGATTAAAAACATTTTCACCAATATATTTAATTCTATCTCCACTGCCGTTTCCAATATATTATCCAAAATTACAACTAGCTGGAATACCGTAAAGACAACAACTACCAAAGCGTTCACGGATGTATTCAACACTATCAAGAACCGATTCACTGACATTGTCGAGGCGGCCAAAGCGTTGCCGAAACGTATTGGTGATGGTATAGGTTCTATGGCATCAAAGGTTACTACCGGGGTCACTAAGGTAGTTAATACTCTTGCTTCCACACTTGGTAAAGGGATAAACGGTGTAATCGGGGGTGTGAATTGGGTACTCGGGAAGATCGGTGTTAAGACACTTGTTCCGCTGTGGGACATTCCGAGATATGCAGCTGGAACCAAGGGGCATCCGGGCGGGTTAGCTGTTGTAGGAGATGGGCGGGGTAGAAATGCAGGCCCTGAACTTATCCAAACACCAGATGGAAAAACTGCATTAAGTCCAGCAAAAGACACATTGGTAAACCTACCTAAAGGAACACAGGTGATGTCCGCCCTTGACACTCGTAATATTTTAGGAAACGTCCCGAAATACGCTAAAGGTATAGGAGACATTGCTTCTCACGCTTGGGACAAGACAAAAGATGTTGGTAAAAAAATAGCTGATGTCGCGCTTGATGTTTTTGATTACATTAAGAATCCTGGAAAGTTACTAGATCTGGCTATGAACGCAGTCGGCGCTATTGTCCCGAGTGCAGGGAATTTTGTCGGCGATATGGCTAAAGGCGCTTTCGGAATGGTCAAAAAGGGCGCTGTCGAGTTTCTAAAAGGTAAGCTTGCGGAATTTGGAGAATCCAAAGGTTCTGGTTTCGGCCCTCCTTTCCGTCTGAACTCTCGCTATGGTTGGCGCATCCATCCAATCACAGGCGTCAAAACCTTCCACAGGGGCGATGATTGGGGCGCTCCATCCGGCACACCAATACCAAACCAGGTAGCAGGAACGGTTGTTAATTCCGGTTACATGGAAGGCCGTGGGAATTACGTCCGTATTAAATCCGGTATTATGGAACGAATCTATCAGCATAACTCTCGTAACTCTGTGAGAGTTGGTCAATCTGTCGGCAAAGGTCAAACAGTCGGATTAGTCGGATCAACTGGATGGAGTACAGGCCCACACTTGCACTATGAAGTGTTTAAAAACGGCGTGAATATTGATCCACAAGGGTTTGCTTCAGGTGGTTATATCGGAAAATCAGGAATGTATAACCTGGCTGAAGAAGGTCACGGTGAGTTTGTTATTCCTACCGATCCGAAACGTCGTCCGGATGCCATGAAATTATTAGCATTGGCCGCTAAATCTATTACAGGCGGCGGAGGCAACAATGTTCGCCCGTCTGGGATGAGTGGTAATGGTGGGGTATTTGAGAGTTTGCTCGCAGCTACATTGGAGCAAAACAGAATACTCATGCAGCTGTTGCAGAAAAATCCCGATGTATATTTGGACGGTCAATTAGTCGGTCAAGGAGTTTATGATACTGTGGACGGCATGAGTTATGACAAAGCTTCTGCTTCTGCATATATGAAAGGGGTGAGGGTGTGAGTTTGATAAATCTTTATGATTTAAACGGTAATAAACTAGACTTAAACGGTTATAGTGGATTGCGGCTTACAGTCCCATCACCATCGTATGATATTGAAACGGAAACCATTGACGGACAAGGCGGTGCTATTGTAGTTGATAAAAAATTACAATCCCGTCAGTTGACCGCTGAATTTTATATGAAAGCGAAAGATTATACCGACTCCCTTCTATTAAGAGACGTAATTTATCGTCAAATAAATGAAGCGGAATTTTTTGTTTCGGAATCGACTCTTCCACACAAACGATGGAAAGTGCAGTTTTCTGATGCTTATGAAATGGATCGGTTAAATCATACGATGCAGACGTTTAGTGTTCCCTTAACGGCTATGAGCGGTCTTGCTGAATCGGAAGGAACGACACTCGATCCTCTCACTTTTGATGCGGAGACATGGCAAGTTGGGCAAGGATTAGTCCTTGAAGAACCTAAGTACACACACCAAATGACTGCATTCAGCATTTTTAACGCTGGCGATGTAATGATCGATCCACGTCAATTCCCGCTGAAAATCATCTACAGGGGAGCGTCTAGTAATCTGCAAATCAGAAACGATACCACAGGTGATGTGTGGGCGTACTCAGGCAGTAGCGGAGCAAGTGACCAGATTATATTAGACAGTGTTCGCTCAATAAAAAATGGCTCAAGTATCTTCAGAGACACCAACAAGAAATTAATAACCATTGCGTCAGGATGGAACGACTTTACCTTAACCGGTACGAGTGGTTCTTTTTTGATTTCTTTTGAACATCGTTTTTATTACTACTAATGAAAGGAGTGACCGCTTTGAAATACAGAACTATTGGTCCTAGTTTAGACCGTGATCACCGAAACGATTTAAACTATAACTTCCAACAAATAGAAGATGACATTCAGAACTCGAAAAATATTTCCGATGCGAATAAACAAGCGCTACTAGCCGAACTAGCCCGCGTAGAACGTGAATCAAAAGAGCGTGACGATCTGCTTGCTGGCGAATCGCTAGACGCACTCTTACAGTCAATTGCTGATGCTAAACAGACTGCATACGATGCAGCTGCTGTCGCCAATTTATCTGCCACTAATGCAGAGGGCAAGGCTGGCTATGCCAATGAACAAGGTGACTATGCAAAAGAACAAGGTGATTATGCCAAACAAAAAGGTGACTACGCGGACGAGAAAGCTATTGCAGCTGATGCGGCCGCTGCTCATGCATACGAAGAAGCATCTAATTTAGACGGACTAAAGATAGCTGCTACTGATGCTGCACAGGCCGCAAACGTTGCCGCAGATAAGGCTGTCGCCTCTGTTACAGACATTCAAAATCTTGAGGGTGTAGGCGATTATGAAGCTTCTAAACAGTATTTAAGAAACAACATCGTCCGATTTGACGGTTCTGCTTACATTGCTGTTATAGACAGCATCGGTAAGCCTGTCACTGATGGTGCGTATTGGCGCAAATTAGTTGATCGTGGAGAACGTGGTTTGCGCGGAGAACAGGGAACTCCCGGAATTCAAGGTGACCCTGGGGAAAAGGGGGAGACCGGGGCCGGTGTTAAAATAATCGGAAGTCTGACAAACGAAGATGAATTGCCTGCATCTGCTAATGAGGGGGACGGATATTTAATTCCGGGGACCGACAGCACCGGAAGTCCTGTGAAAAATATATTTGTTTGGGATGGTACAGCATGGGTAAATGCCGGGAACATTCAAGGTCCGCGCGGTGAACGCGGATTGCAAGGTTTGCCCGGTGAGAAAGGAGATCCATTCGTCTATGAGGATTTCACGCCCGAACAACTACTCTTATTAAAAGGGGATCGTGGAGATACTGGTCCGAAAGGCGAACCCGGAGAGCAGGGTTTGCCTGGTGAAATGCAGGACTTAACGCCAATTGAAACCCAACTCGATAACCACGAGTCAAGATTGAATAACGTGGAATCGCAAGGCGTGCGTGCTTCATCTGATTTGAAAGGTTTAAATCGTGAGGTCGCATATCTAAAACTTGTCCAAGACGCCACGGCGGAAGGAAAGGAACGTTTGCCCGGCGGAACGGTATTTGCCGACAATATGAGCGGGGATCGTTTTGGTTTTGAATTGAATGAATCCGAAAGCCAGAACATCAAAATTAAGAACGGCAAGATGTTGATGATTGAAGATGTGGAAGTACCTCGTTCAGCTGTTGATGAAATTGTGGTGAATCAAGCTTACTCTACAGCGGGTAACGGCGGGCGGAAGATTGTTCGGTTGGATAATGGGTGGTTAGTTGCTCTTGTTTATAACGGCAGTAACGCTTGGTTTACTTATGTGAAAAAGAGTTCTCAATCAAATTGGGAAGAGGCGTGGTTTAGAAAACCCAATAATACATTAACAGATTTAACAATACAATCGTATGGCAATAGAGTTACTATTATCGGTGTATTCGGGAGTCCAGCGTTTGCCTTAGAAGCATTCACATTTGATGCTATCACGACTAGTTTCGGTGATCTGGTGTCTAAGTCTAATGCCAAACGTGTTACATTGGACACCGGACAAACCGCAATCGGCAACGTCTCCCTAGCCATCGACAAAGAAACCGGTCACCTACACGCTGCATGGGCGAGTAAAAACGCAACCTATCCGAATAGCTTTAATATCCGGTATGCGAAGAGTGTGGATGAGGGTAAAACGTGGAGTGCGGTGGAGCAGGTTACTGGTAATAGTGCAGGAATTGATAATAATTCACCTAGCATTGTAATACGAAACGCTATACCTTTAATTTTTATGAGTAGACAACAACCCGAATATAAAAAATATAGTATACATTGCTATAGTAAATTGAACACATCGTGGGTTCTTACGCAAGTTACCTCACTAGCTTATAACCAATCCAACCCATCCGCAGTCGTTGATAAAGACGGTGTGATTCATGTGGTATGGGAGGGATACGATGCAGAAATCGGAACTACTCAAAACATTAGATATTCCAAGAGTATAGACGGAGGTGTATCTTGGACTCCGCAAGTTAGATTAACAAACGAAAACAGTAGTAAAAATCAATACGCCACATCAATAACGGTTGACAGTAATAACAGTCTGTTCGTTTCTTGGACTAATTACAACGGCTCTTTCGCAAAAATATCATGCAAAACATCGCGAAACGGTAGTTGGTCACAAGTGAGAGATATAACTACCAATGCAAGTGGCAACTACAAAGAGCCGTCAACACTTCATGACACTACTATTGCATTCGGGGACACTCCGCTAGTCATTTACATGACACCTTCATCCGTTTCGTTCAGCGGTGAATGGTCTGAGTTCGTGGAAGAACCAAGAACCACAGCAAAAGCCGTCTATGATATTCCTTCCACAGATTTCGTAGGTGCGTTCGTAGAGAAAACAGGCGACGTAGAATTAGAAGCCTATCTAAATGATGAAATAATGGACAGCGAACTGGAAGCTAACGAATATCAATTCGACAAGTCACTATCCACTAAAGCACCTGCAAAATTACGTTTGGAATTATCTCGCACGGCTACAACAGGCGGAGAAGCGGATGCAGTTACTCGTATATTAGGAGGTCGGTCATAGTGTCCAACAGAAAAATTAATTTTCCTACTCCTGAAGAAAAACGTATTGCTGAATTAGAACGAGAAAACAAAATCTTACAAGCGCAGAATCAAGCTCTGTCTGACCAAGCAGATTTCCACGAAGAAGTCCTAACAGAAATTATCCTGACGATTACGCCATGAGAAAGCTTATATTAAAACTAACTATCAAATTATTAGGAGATGACGAAATGATGGCATTACTATTAGCGCAACGTGTTATTTTATCTAAATTGGATTTTGAAACAGTACCCAGCACACTGAAACCGCAAGTGTACGAGCATCTGAAAGACAGCGGAGTGGAATTTCTAGCAGGGGAATATACACCGCCTGAACAACCCTGAAATGAGGTGACCAAATGCTATACGTCACAGACCTAAACGGTAATACGGAGCCGCTTAATCACATACAAAGAGTCGAAATCAATGAAGAAGTAAACGGGGCATTCACGCTCGCGCTTACTTCTTTTTTTCATGCAAACAATCCGGGACATGCGTTGATTGAAGAAGAATCAGTCATCCACACTGGCGACTATGATTTTCGAGTGAAGCAGTTGAAAGAGAACAAAGGACGTAAAGAGATTATTGCGCTTTCCACATTCTTTGATTTAGTCGGTCATAGGCAAGATGATATTTACGGTGGTACTCGCACATTTAACGAATTTGCTTCATTCGTCTTTGCTGGCACTGGCTGGACATTTGAAAGTGTGGATGTCAGCGGCTCACAGTTCATTCCAAATTTCGGCACAGATAATGTAATTAAATTGATTACTGCACTCTGTAAAGTGTACGAATGTGAATATAAAATACTGCCCGGCAACCGCGTACAATTTGCCAAGCAGATCGGCCCGGACAATGACGCACAATATCGCTATGGACATAATGTGCAGACGCTCTCCAAATCGGTTGATACAACAAACTTACGCACTGTCATTAAAGGATTCGGCGGCAATGGTTTAGCCATTACGTATACTTCACCTTATGCAGAAAAGTATGGTGAAATTGAAGCTGGTCCATTGGAAAATGAGGATTACTTTACAGCGGATGAAATGCTACCAGTGTTGAAAGAAGAATTGCAAGATTACCCGGACGTTACTATTGAATTGGACTCTATCGAACTGACAGATAAAGAAGTCGGGGAACGCGTCTGGCTGATTTATGAACCAATGGACATTGAATTCCAAACACGTGTAATGAGTAAGAAATCAACAATCCGTAACGATAAATGGGTAACGCTGTCCGTCACGATTGGTAATACTGTACCACGCAGCCTGTCAGATATATTAACCGATGTAAATATTAACATTGACGAAAATAACAAACGTACGAAATCACGCATTGAGCAGACCAATGATCGTATTGAATTAGCCGTAGAACGCTTCGCTGGTGAAATGTTAGAAGCTTACTCGAAAATCGAATTGACCGCTGATGAAATCCGTCAGGAAGTAGCCGTGATTAACAGGGAACTTGAAGAAGGTATTGAAAATAGTAATTCCTTGATTAGCCAGACTGCGACACAAATACGTCAGGAAGTAAATACAGAGGTTAGGCGTGTGGATGGCCGTGTTGATAGTGCTAACTCTTCTATTACACAACTAGCCAGTCAGGTATCTATTAAAGCAGATTCTTCCACAGTTTCGGCGTTAGGAACGCGTGTAAATAGTGTTGAATGGAATCTCGATGCTGCTAACGCACAAATTAGCCAGAAGGTCAGCCAGACGGATTATAACGGCAATACTATTGTCTCTATGATTAATCAGACGCCATCTTATGTAGAAATAAATGCAAGCAAGATCAATCTAGTCGGAGCCGTTACGGTGCTGTCCGACATAAGTGGCAACCTTGGTACCATCACAGCCGGCAACATTAACATATGGGAGTCTCTGTATGTCGGAGCCGGACTGTATTTGCGCGGTGGTGCAGGAGGTAACTATACCGGAATCTACTTCGGCAGCACACAGATCATGCAGGATTCTTCCGGTTGGTTAGTGTATACAGGAGGTATGCGCGGACGCAACGCTGTTATGGAATTTACGGGTAAAGTAGACTTTTCGAGAGCAGAAGTTGTTGGATTAAAATAATTGGAGGTTTTTACAAAATGGAAATTAAAATTTATTTAAATAACGGATTAACTTTTTCTGCAAACGCACCTGAATTTGACGGAACTAAATTTGCTCAAGGAATAAATGATCCTCAGATGCAAGTCGCTTCTTTTGGTGACATTGTTATTAATAAGCACGCCATATTGTTAATTGCTCCCGCTGATGTAGTGACACCTAACGAATAAGGGTTAATTGACCTAACATATGACGTGACTTTGTTCCTCTTTAATTGTAAGATGATTACAAGAATGAGAGGAGAGGTTTGTTTTGAAAAATGAAGACATGATGAAATTTCTTGAAGGTACTGAATTAACGGAAGAAACAAAAGTGGCTATTTGCAAGTTGATTCAAGCAAACAATGAGCAACTCAAAAAGGACATGCCCGGAGTAGATAAAAAAGATTGGGAAAGTTATAAAAATAGACGCGGCGCAAGATAAAATGCTATGTAAGAACGTTCCAACCCGGAGCGTTCTTTTTTATATCCATTTATAAATAGAAAAGTGTGGTGGGGTGAGATATGACACAATCAGAGGAGGAGCAAACTATGCTCGAAAGACACGATGAACTGATACACCATGATATTCTTCCGCGACTGGAGAAGGTCGAGAAAGCGCAGATAGATTTTAATACACAGGTCGAGACTATCGCAGGTCAAGTGCAAGAAATCAAATCGTCGCAAACAAATTTGGAACTGACAGTGATGAAGGACGGACAGGAAACGCGCGGCATCCTGAACAAATTCGTTGACCATTATTTCGCGGCAGACAACCAGCGAATGCAAGCGCAGAGTGACGTCATCCACAGAGATGAACGGATTACGCTGAAACGCTTTTCTACACGAGAAAAGATCGTGTTGGGTATAGTCGGAGCATTTGCCGGAACAGGCGGAATACTAGCAGGCATAGCGGGCTTGCTTCAAATATTGAGATAGTGGAGTTGATTAATTATGGATGGAAAACTTAAAGAATATGCAACATTATTCGGAGGATGGCTATCAGCTATCCTTTTATTTTTGGGTACAATCGGGATTGCGTTCGATTGGTTCAATCAGGAAAGTATCGATGCTTTTGTAGTGGTACTCATGGCGAGTGTGCCGCTTGTTATTATCATATACAGCGTGTGGAAGAATACGTATGTCAGTAAAAAAGCCAGACGTCAGGAAGAAGAATTGAAACGTAAGGGGCTGAAATAATATGAGCGTTACACAAACATGCCGTGACGTTTCCGAATTATCGTCAGTCGCGCAGACGGCTATCAAGCTTCTGTTTCAGGAGTTTTATAAAGCCGGAATTACAGACGTTTTTGTAACGGAAACATACCGTTCACAAGCCCGGCAAAAGTATCTATATGCACAAGGCCGAACTAGACCAGGCAATATTGTCACATGGACATTAAACAGTAACCACGCCAGTCGTAGAGCCTGGGATATTGCTGTAGCGCCGCCTAAAAGTTTGTATGATGTCGCTACATTAAATAGAGCGGGAGCCGTCGCTCGTAAGTTGGGCATTACGTGGGGCGGAGACTGGGCAGCTAAAAATATTGATCGTCCACACTTCGAGGTGCAGCCGTCCTGGAAGATGCCAAAAGGATATAAAATTGAAGGTACGGTGACGATCCCGACAAGCAGCAACACGTCTGTAAATTTGGTTACTAATGTAGCCGCAGTAGGCAAACCGAAGGAGGATGAAGACGAATTGAAATTTTCAAGCCCGTCCGCCCGTGCGTTATGGGAGACTATGATTACCAGTAAAGCGCAACGTGAGATTGTTATTCAGGCTGCAGTCGAAGCGGGATATTCAGAAAACTGGATCAAGGATTTAGAAGACGGCAAAGTAGAGCCTGGGGATCTTGCCGGATTGATGGCTGGGACATTAGTAAAAATGCACAAGCAAATTAAATAAGTATTGTAATTGTCAGATAACTGTATTATGATGAGATCAGTCGGAACCTCAACCGACTGAAAGCTTTGGAATTCAATAAAAAGCGACTCTATCCTTAATTGGACGGAGTCGCTTTTTTTATTTGTCTAAATACGACCGCGTGAGCAGTCGCTTATTTATCCCACCGATTAACTAAAAACTCATTGACTGATTCTTTAACTTTACCCATGCCAGCCACTGCATCATCCATTAAAAATGACAGCAAGCGGCCCCACGATATGACTTCTTCTTCTCCAGTAGAGTTGAGTACCTTCATTATTTTTTGTAATTCCTTCATTTGATTCGCATCGATATTCTTCATTAAATATTCTTCCACATACTCATTTACAAAATCGGGATCAGTCAAGCAAGCATTTATCAATAGAGCGCACATCCGGGCAACCGTGCAATCAGCAGCGTATGAGAGGGCGTTTATATTATCGTAGGTTTGATTACAAAAGCGGACGGATATTCGTTTGGTCAATCCTTTAAATCTACGACTGACAGGTGGTTGATCTGTGTGACCGATATAGACTGTGTTGTCTAATCGGATGTCACGCCTAAAATGTATCGATAGCATGCTGATTATCCGTTTATCTTTTAATCCACGCAGACAAACTTCTTCGCCAATCGTCTTGATAGGCAATCCAGTAATTTTATGCAGTCTGTGGATGCAGCTGAACACATCGATAGGCAGCGTCGGTTGGATCTCCCTCTTCTTATCTGACCGCACCTTTCTACTTCCCTTCCCCACTCTCTCATCCCTTCGTTTTGTCGTTACAACATCCGCTATACGTCCATTTGTTAGCGGGGTTAATCTATCATATGCGGCGGGGGAGAGGTGGTATGTATAGTATTTGCTATACCTGGGCAGACTGTTGGCAGAGGTGATATAGATGATCCGATATATAAAGGCTGCCGATCTTGCTAAAGCAATCAATGAGCATGGCCGTAAAAATGGAATACCCGCTAAAAAGAAACCAAAGAAATGAGCCGATAAATATCTGGCTCTTTTTTATGCATAAAAATAACTCGCTACCCATAGGATGTATTACAAGCGCATTACCAAACCAGAAAGTGTACTACATGCGCATTACATGGGGAGGTTTTATACATGGGTAAATTAATTTTAGGCATCGATGCAGGCAATCACAAAGCAAAGGTTGCGGGTCCTTATGGTACGGATAGTTATCGGACGGCCATCTGTGATTGGTTTGAGAGAGATATTGTGGAAGTCCACGGAGCAGATGACATGGAATTTGATATTAATGGCCGTAAAGGTTTCGCCGGTAGTATAGCAGTCTACGAGGATGAGTTCGGGGGCGGCTCCATGTTTGGCGATACTAAGGCTCATGAAGATACTAAGATTCGTGTGTTACTCGCCATCTATCGTTATGGTAAAAAGTATGGTATTGATATAACAGATGTTAGCCTGGTGACAGGACAGCCGATCATTTCCCACAAAGAGAAGGATAAGAAAAGAATCCAAGACATGCTCACAGGACATCATAGCTTTACCGTCAATGGCGATGATGTAGAGTTTAATATAGTAGATGTCGGCGTTGGTGCGGAGGGTTCAGGCGCATTCTGGGCAGACGTACAAGCGGGCGCTTTACGAATAATAGACATCGGCAGTGGCACGGTAAATGCGGCCACTATAATCGATAAACGATACATTAATAATGCTTCATCAACTTTTAATTTCGGGATGGAGACAGTCAACAATAAAAACTTATCCAGCCTAGCACGCGGGGTGATACTCAATACGACTAAATTAAAGTGGGATCGAGCGGATAACGTTCTGGTATGTGGAGGAATTGCAAAGGATATATTGCCATTCATTGAGAAACACTATTCTAAAGCTGAACTATTGAAGCCAATACTGCAAGAGGGTAGCCATACCACTATTGCCGATCCAGTCTTTGCAAATGCCATCGGATTTTACAAATTAGCAAAGGGTGCGTTTGGATGACTCGTAAAATAAAGACGGTTAGTTTTAGTCTGGTTAGTGAACACGACGCAGCACTGTTGGAATATGCGGAGGATGAAAAGCGCGGCAATTTTAGCCAATATGTAAAAAGGTTGATTGCTCATGATATGAAAAGCACACAGCGCTCAATCGAATGGAATCAGATAGCTGCTGATAGTGGGCAAGTGCCAGATGATGACGGTGGGGTGTTTGCTGATGTGGAGGATACTATGAGTGGGTTTTTGTAAAAGGAGAAAGAGGGCGGCCGATTGTGGCTACCCTCTTTTCGAGTGACATAAAAGTGACCAAGACAGGATATTTACATAAATCAAGATACTTTTTATCACATCTAGTTAAAGTAAAAGCACTCTCAAACCGTTTAAAACACTGCTATTTACAGTTACTTAAATAAATTTACAGTAACTTTGGCAATTGTAACATAAATGAAAGATTAAAACTCCTTTCAGAGTGGTATGATAGGGATAACAGAGTCAAAGACGTGAAAATCGATTTGTCTGAGAGTCTGATGTCTTAAAATTGACACAAGATTGATCCGGAAAACCAGAACTTCATGAACAGACAAAACGTCTATATTATTAACTCAGGAAGGTTGAGGTGGAAGAAGTGGCTAAAGAAATGGATATAAAGAAGATTATTTCCAACTTGGCAAAGCTTGGCGTTTCCGCAACACTCACAAAATCTAGAAGTGACATGCTGCAAGCCCTGACGCCTGTCGTACAATCACCGCCCGTACAACCCAATTAAATGTAATCTGTAACAAAAAGATCGCCCCCGACGCTTTTCGGAGGCGATCTTTTTGTATGGTTTGAATTATGCCTTTCAAAGTCGGAATAAGGTTTTGTGGTTACTTATCTCAACTTTGCAGCAGAGAGGATATCAGCCTTTTAAATCTTCTTGACAAACTCCGATTTCAGCTGCATCGCGCCGAATCCGTCGATCTTGCAGTCGATGTTGTGGTCACCGTCGACTAAACGGATTCCCTTCACGCGCGTCCCCATCTTCAGCGCATTAGAACTTCCTTTCACTTTCAAGTCCTTAATCACGCTGACCGTGTCGCCGTCCTGCAAAACATTACCGTTTGCATCTTTCACTACAGCATCTTTCTCGGCTTCTTCCGTAGATTCAAGCGTCCATTCATGAGCGCATTCCGGGCAGACCAGAAGGTTTCCGTCCTCATAAGTATATTCGGATCGGCATTTTGGACAATTTGGCAGTGTTGACATAAAAAAACCCCCTTTCCTATAC
>NZ_BRCD01000042.1:0-16981 GCF_023707945.1 Sporosarcina sp. NCCP-2331 | reverse complement strand
TGCAGAGTGAAAAACAGACTATGGACATCATTCCTTCTGATTTTATTGCTGTGGGGCTGCAGTACAGGCAATCCTGTGCAGGAAAAAATCGAAGATGCAGCAGATCAAGCAAAGAAAGAACAAAGCGAACCCATGCCGGTCGGACAGATCGGCGGCAGTGAAACCGCTCCTTTGCCCAAGGCAGAGGAAACAGAAATTGAAAAGGATGCTTCTCCCTTACAGTCAAGCGATGACTTGGAGGAATTGACCGTTCATTACATCAATGCGGGCCAGGCAGACGCCGCACTGTTGTCTTTCTCAGAAAACGGTGAGCAATTCAGGATATTGATTGATGCGGGAAACTGGAACTCGACTGACGTAGTGAGTTATTTACGCGAACAGCATGTAGAACATCTCGATATTATAGCGGGCACCCATCCGCACGCCGACCATATCGGACAAATCGATAAAATCATTGAACAGATCGAAACGGATGAAGTCTGGCTCTCCGGAGACACTGCCAATTCCAAAGTATTCAGCCGCGTGCTGGATGCAATTGAACTGAACGATGTCGGCTATTACGAACCCCGGGCAGGCGAGGTATTCGATGTCGGACCAATGGTGATCGAAATCTTCAATCCGAATGAACTCAGCGGCGACGTGCATGAAGGGTCCCTTTCAATGAAACTGACGTACGGTGATGTGTCCTTTTTGTTCACAGGAGACGCTGAAGTCCAGACCGAACAGAAAATGATCGACAGTGGATACGACCTGAAAGCGGATTTCCTGCAGCTCGGGCATCACGGCTCCAAAACATCCACTTCCCTGCCATTTTTAGAGGCAGTCGATCCAAAAGTCGCTATTATTTCAGCTGGAGAAGACAGTCAGTACGGTCATCCGCATGAAGAAGTGGTCTTACGGGTAAAGGCGAAAGGCATCGACATCTATGAGACATCTGTACACGGCTCGATTGTCGTCGTGACAGACGGGAGTACATATACAGTCGGGACAGTTAAAGATGAAAGTACGAGAGATGAACCAGCAGGCACACCGGAAGAACAGCCTTTGGAGAAACCGGCAGAAAATCAAGCAGCTCCCTCGGCTGACTGTATCGATGTCAACAGTGCTTCGTATGAGGAACTGATGAATATTACACATATCGGACCTGCCAGAGCAAAGGATCTGATAGAATTACGGCCGTTTGCAAGTGTAGAAGATTTGAGCAGAATAAAAGGTATCGGGCCCGGCAGGATTGCAGATATCCTCGCTGAAGGCGCAGCCTGTACAGGAGGGTGAAAAATGGAGCGGAGAGAAATCGGATACATCGACCGCATGGAAGACGGACGCTTTGCCGTCCTGCTTGTGGAGGATACAGGCGAAGAATTCATTGCGGATGTCACCGCCTTGCCGGAAGGCGCAAAAGAAGGCGTCTATGTAACGATCACTTTGGTCGATGATAAAATTACGGAACTGGTGATTAACAGGCAGGAAACCGAAGTGATGGAAAAGAAAATAGAAGAGCAGTTGAAGAAAGTTAAATCACGTTCGAAGGGAAGTCGGTTCAAACGCGGGTAGTGCCTGCTGACCGAATTCTATAAAAAAGTACCAGTTTCTGATCATACAGAGGCCGGTACTTTTTATGTCATACTATCAGTAATCCGAATAAAACTTCCCTGCGTAGACTCCTATAATCGAACCGATCTGCTCTACCAATACATAGGCCCCGGTGAACACATGGCTTCCGCAGTCACCGGGAGTATTGCACACTTCATAATGTTCTTCATCAAAGTTAGGTTTTTCGAAATCAATTTCGATCCTGCCCTCTTTCTTTCCGGTTATCCGGAAAGTGTTTGTGCCGGGATCCCTTGTCACGGCTGCAATCTGCTCTTGATTCTCCGGATAAAGTTTATGTTTGCCAATGTCATATGTCTCATCTATTTTCAATACAGCAGCTGGTTGTTCTTTCACTCTTCTGGTTAGATATTGAAAGCTGTCATTCTCTGCTTTCGCTTCAATTCCATAGCGAACTTCATCTCCGTCTGTATACCGCACATTTGCAATATACTGCCCTGCTTCTTCAATATCGATGCAATGAAAGATAGTTTCACATGTGGAAGTTTCCGCACTTTCAGTCAACTTCTTTCCGTCCATTGTGGAAAGGGCGATATTCTGGATTGGATTGTCCTGTGAATCGATGATTACGGGCGTCGTGCGTATATCGTTCGTTTCTTCCAATGTCAGCTTGAATTCATTATCAACCTTTTTACTATAGACATAGTATTTACGATGCTTTGCTGCCAGTTCTCCCGATGATGTTCCGCCTAGAATAACAGCACCTTTTCCTTCTTTTTGAGGTATCAGCTGTACTTTGTCTTTCGTATAGCCTTCTTTTCCTTTAATAAAGACAGCTTTAAACACATCAGATGCAAGACCTGCTTCTTTCCCTGCTTCATTAACGAAATAGATAGTATCCCACCCCAGATCACTTGGTTCGAGTGTTACTACGTTCCTCGTATTCACTTCTTCTGTTGCCTTCAGCATTTTCGCCGCCTGACCTCTTTTGATGAACGCATTCGGACTGAATGCAGTCGGACTCGTACCGGTTGTAATACCCAGTTTGTAGATAATGAGAACATCATCTGTAATGCCGCTTGAATCCTTGAATGGATTTTTCACATCTGCATCACGAGGCAAATCAAACGCCTTTACCAGAATCGCCGCCATGTTCTTACGGTTGATCGGATCGTTCGGCTTATAACTGTCGTTCGGATAACCGCCAATAATTCCTTTTTCCGCCATCGCGGCAATCGCTTTGTAGAATCCGTTCGATGTCGAAACATCCTTAAATCCGGGATTCTTGACGCTTGCTGTATCTAATTTAATCATTTTTGCGATAATGGCTGCCGCCTGTCCGCGCGTGATCGAGTTTCCCGGTTTGAAAGTGCCGTCCCGATAGTCCTCCTAAAATATTGCGTGCTGCTAAATCATTGACCGCTTCTGCGAAGTGCTTCGCCGGCGGTACATCTGAAAATGGCTGCGAAGCGGCAGCCGCGCTAGATAAAGGCAGACTGCATGCGAGCAGTAAAGCGCCAACTAGCGTTATTATTTTGTTTTTCATCTGTTTACTCTCTCCCTTTTGTGCAAGTCTGTAATTCATTCAGCGTACAGACGGGAGAACCCTATAAAAGTTTCAAAAAATCTCAGAAAGTTCTTTCTTCACCTGCGCAGCAAGACAAAAAAGCATCCGCTGTCCACTGGAACAGTGAAGAGCAGATGCGATTTTATTTAAAGAGATATTCACTGCTCACCCATTTTTTTTGTGAGTTTCATTCAACTGCTGCTTGAGCGAATCCAACTGATCTTTATGCAGCTGAACATTATCCAAATGCACATTAAACTGCTCTGCATTCGTGTATGCATTCTCAGCAGTTTCTATCGAATTGAACGCATGCTCAATTGCCATTTCTTCCGGATGGGACATCGCCTGTTTCACTGCACGGTCTGCCTTTTCAACTGAATTACTGAAAAAAGTGCCCGGATGATTCTTTTTCCAACTTGGGCCTGGATTTTTCGCCAAGTACTTCCCCTCCCGCAAATTAAAATTCTGACAGACTTAGTATTTCACTTTGTCCCTCAAGTATGCATAAGAAGGGAAAACGGTCATTTTTCAAATAAGCAGACTCCAGATAATAAAGCAGGAAAGTCTTTCATTATATACGAATCAGCCATGATCCGGCATTGCCAGCTCATTGAAGTCAGCAGCCACCCCTGCTCCTTTAACAATGAAATATGCCCCGGGGAATGACCCGCTGAATGAATCCACCGGCAACATCGGCACACTGCCGTCTTCAGGCAGCGATTGAGGGAAATACATAATGCGGCACCGCCAGCTTAAATCGAATACAGCCAAAATCCTTGTACACACAACAGGGGAATGGAATAATTAACATATTATATATGCTTTCTTTCCGCGGCACATCAATGAGGCCCAGGTTGATTGTTCAGTTCGATCACTTGAACATGAAAGCAGAGAGGATGGATGATAGCCATGAACAAACCTGCAGGAAAATCACCAACTGTGGAAACTCTTTTTGCCGGCAGACCGAAAGTATTTGGAGCAGCCGGTGCAGAACAGCCAATGGACCGGGAATGGAGCACATCTATTTTTAAAGAGCCCGTGTCCGTTCCTATTTGGTTGACGCAGACCAATCTGACAGGCGATGAACAGGCAGACCTGAGACATCACGGCGGATCTGAAAAAGCGGTATTTTCCTACCCGTCCGAGCATTATTCCGTTTGGCAGAAGGAACTTGGCAATCAGGATATAAAGCCTGGCGGAATGGGAGAGAATTTCTCAACAGCCCGCTTGCTCGAAACAGACATCGCTATTGGCGATACGTTTGCGATCGGGGAGGCGATTATCCAAGTTTCCCAGCCCCGCCAGCCTTGCTGGAAACCGGCGCGCAGATTCCGGGTAAAAGAATTGGCGCTGCTTCTTCAGAACACTGGACGCACCGGCTGGTATTACCGTGTAGTGCAGGAAGGCTATATTGAAGCAGGACAGACATTACGATTACTTGAACGTCCGCATCCTGAATGGACGATTGACAGATGCAATTTTATTATGCACATCGACCGGGAAAATTTTGAAGAAGCAGCGACACTCGCGGGAGTTCATGAGCTGGCTGTCAATTGGAAAACGACCTTAGGAAAACGGGTGGACAGCAGAAGGATGGAAGACATCAGCAATCGAGTGTACGGACCAAATTCCGACTGAGGAAAAAGCCAAAATTGTCTCCTCTCCCTCCTGGCCTCTCAGAGCGTCTTACTGATTTTTCGAATGAAACCTGCGATGCAGTTCGCGCACCTGCTCCGCCAACTCAGGAACCGGGCCTTCCACTGGCAGATTCGGCACAATTTCCTGGATTGACAAGGTTCTCACACTTGAAGGTGCAACACCCATTTCACTCATCCATTCGGACAGCTGACCGGACGAGCTCGCATAGACGATCTTGCCGAGACCCGCGAAGCCGTGTGCAGACGAACACATTGGACAGTGCTCACCGGAAGTGTAGACTGTGGCCTTCTCTCGCTCATTCACAGGCATATTTTCAGCCGCCCAGCGTGCAAGTGCAAACTCCGGGTGCTGCGTCGGATCGCCTCCTCCCACACGGTTGCGATCTTCGGCCAGCACCTCTCCTTCTGCCGAGACCAAAATCGATCCAAACGGCTCGTCCCCGTTTTCCAAAGCCTTCTCTGCTAATTCAATACACCTGGTTAAATGCTTCCTGTCTATTTCATTTATCATACTAATCCCTCCCATTTCTTAAGTTCCCTAAACTCTCTCTAGTAACACATCAAAAGTAAAGGTTATTTCACAAGAATCACCGGCAACAAAATAAATTAGGTTTCAAAGGGCATACTTACATGAAGCTTATCATGTAAAGGAGATCTTATGATGACTATTCTCAAAAACACCGTATCCATTTTTGCTTTAGGCGGGATCAATGAAATAGGGAAAAATATGTATGTGCTGCAATATGAAGAGGATCTGTTCGTCATTGACTGCGGTTCTATGTTTCCCGACGAAAACCTGCTGGGAATTGATTTGATCATTCAGGACATCAGCTATTTAAAGCAAAACCAGGACAAAATCAGAGCATTGCTGATTACCCATGGACACGAGGATCATATCGGCGGCATCGCCTATTTTTTAAAACAGCTGAATATCCCTGTTTATGCAACCGCCTTAACCGCAGGATTAATCAATAGTAAATTGAAAGAACACGGCCTGCTCCGCAGTACCGACATGACAATCGTCCATGCAGAATCAAAATTGGTCTTTGGAAATGTGGAGGTGACGTTTTTTAAAACGAATCATAGTATTCCCGACTGCGTAGGGATTGTCTTTCATACACCCGTCGGAACTGTCGTCCATACAGGTGATTTTAAATTTGATTTGACACCAGTCAATAATGACGTGCCCGATATTCATAAGATGGCGCAGATCGGCGAAAGAGGCGTGCTAGCATTACTGTCTGAAAGCACCAATGCGGAGCGTCCCGGGTTTAATCCCTCTGAAATAACGGTCGGCGGACATATTGAAGAGGAGTTTCGGAAAGCGCGTAATAAAGTATTTATTTCTACTTTCGCATCCAACGTACACCGTGTTCAGCAGGTCATCGATGCGGCACAAAAAACAGGAAGAAAACTGGCATTGCTCGGCAGAAGTATGAATAATGTGGTGAATGTCGCTTCAGAACTCGGACATTTGAATATTCCCGACGGCATGCTGATCGAACCATACGAAACAGGCAAGTTGAGTCCCGAAAAGGTTGCTATTTTATGTACAGGCAGCCAGGGAGAACCAATGGCCGCTTTGTCGCGTCTATCCAGTTCGAATTTCAGACAGGTGAAAGTACTCCCTGATGACACGGTGATTTTCGCATCATCCCCGATTCCGGGAAACGAAAAGAATGTGTCACGTATTATCGATAATTTATATCAGCTGAAAGCCAATGTGATTTATGGCTCAGGCTCGGCGACGGGCATGCATGTGTCGGGACATGCTAATCAGGAAGAGCTCAAGCTCATGCTGACACTGATGAAACCGAAGTATTTCATTCCGATTCATGGAGAACACCGGATGCTCTATAAACATAAACAACTGGCGGAATCTGTAGGTGTGGAGTCAGAAAATATTTTTATTATTTCTAACGGTGATGTAGTGGATATAGATGCGGATCAGGCAGTCCAGACACGTAAGGTCCATGCCGGCCGTGTATTTGTAGACGGACTGGGTGTAGGGGATGTCGGGAATGTGGTATTGCGCGACCGGCGGGTTCTGTCGGAAGAAGGCATGCTGGTAATCCTCATTACAGTGAGCAAAACAGACGGTCAGCTGGTTTCTGAACCTGACACCATTTCACGCGGTTTTGTTTATCAGCGGGATGCCCAGGAACTGATTAAAGAAGTAAATGACGCTGTCACGACGACAGTAAATAACTTACTGGACACAAATGGCAGCAAACGAAACGTAATTAGACAAAATGTGAAGAGTTCAGTGGAGAAACTATTATTTGAACGAACGAAGAGAAGACCGATGATTCTTCCTTTTGTTATCGAGATGTAAACAGCACAACATGTTTCGGCATCGGAGTGGAATAACTGTGTTCCACTCTGATTTGCTTATTGGACATCTTTTACTTTCTGCATTCCCCTATGATCCACACCGTAATGTCATTCAACTCTTCATGCTCGGTAAATTGTTCACTAAGCATATCCGTAATAATATTCTCCATGAAATATTCCACGCAATTCATATCTTGATACAGCAGGATTGTCCGCAATGCTTCTTCGTAAATTTCTAAAAACAGCGGCTCGGGATTCCCTTTTTGAATCTCACCGAATGATTCATACAGCAAGTCAATTTTATCCGCAACGGCTAAAATACGACCTTCCAGCGTCTCGTCTTTTCCTTCTTTAAATCGCTCCAAGTAAATTTCCTGATACTCAGACGGTATTTCCTTTTCCACAAAGTTTCTGGTCATTTCTTCTTCCACTTCACTGAACAGCTGCTTCAGTTCTTTCGAAGCATACTTTACGGGCGTCTTGATATCGCCGGTAAAAAGTTCCGCGTAATCATGATTCAGCGCCTTTTCATATAAGGATCTCCAATCCACTTCCTGCCCGGATCGTTCTTCGACCGTCCCAAGAAATTGAGAAATTTTCGCCACTTTAAATGAATGGCTGGCCACAGAATGCTCCTGGTATTTAAACTTTCCCGGACATCGGATTATTTGCTCCAGATCTGACAAGCTTTTAAAATAATGGTGCATACCCATACGGCTCATCTCCTTTCCAGCGTTTCACAAGCTGTTCTATATCTTTTCCCTATTTTGATTAAAATATGCCGGTATAGGAATGGCTATTTCTTTCACTTCAACTGCCCTTTAAAAAAGGTAGATTGTCACTTTCCAAAATATCACTTATTAAAAGCGCCCGTGTAAGAAAGGATTCGATTTCCATACTTCTCACATAGGTGCTTTCTGCAAATCTTATAAACAAACAGCCGCTAAGATCTTTTGGATGTCGTAAATGCTGCTGTCCTTCTTGAACTGCTTATTCACCAGCGGTTCCGCTGCACTCGACACCCAAATTTTTAATTCTGCATCCAAATCAAAAGTACCGGCAGTTTCCACACTGAAATGAGCAATGCTCTTATACGGAATGGTGTGATATTCAATCTTCTTTCCAGTCACCCCTTGCTTATCGACCAGAATTAGGCGCTTTTCCGTAAAAACCATCAGATCACGGAATATCTTAAACGCAGCCTCCACTTCTTCATCAGCAATTAAAATGGATGCCAGATCCTTCTCTACCTTCTTCACATCCATTGTCGATGCATTACCCAGCAGTGAATCAAAAAACCCCATCAAAACTCCCCCTTTGAAATGAAATCCACCCGGCAGCTTGACCGGCGGGTTATTCCTATACATATATGAATTTCATCAGATCCAAAAACAATTACCTATATTATACTTCATCTTTCCACTTATTCAGCTTTTCCATCGCAAGTTCATAGGTTTTCTGAGAAATTTCTGGAAGTTCCCCGCCCAGCGCTTTCTTTGCTTCGCTGAATCCTTCCTCAATCGCATTCTTCAGCAGTTCAAACTTACTTCTGTCTCCGCCGGAAACCGCATTGGCGAATTCAACGAGTCGATCACTGACCATTTCTGGACTGTGTTCTCCGCCCGGTCCGATC
Organism: Sporosarcina sp. NCCP-2331; assembly: GCF_023707945.1. Taxonomy (NCBI): domain Bacteria; kingdom Bacillati; phylum Bacillota; class Bacilli; order Caryophanales; family Caryophanaceae; genus Sporosarcina; species Sporosarcina sp. NCCP-2331. Next base: position 8,238 of record NZ_BRCD01000042.1, on the reverse strand, counting down.
GCATTCTGTGCTTCCGTGCGCGTCTGCTCGTCCGTGATAACCTCTTTTTCTCCGCTGACTGCATCTTCCATACTGATTCCTTGTCTTTCCAGCAATTCACGAACTAAATTCCGCAGCTGTTCAAACGCTTTTTCACTTTCCGCTTTCAGTCGTTCAATGGTCGTTGTGTCCGCTTTAAATACGGGTTTCTCATATCCGGCATTTTGAACCTTTTCCGACGGTATATACTGATCGACCGGTTTATTGGGGGCTGACTCATTTTTCTTCACAGCCTGCTGTTTTTCATCCACTGGCTTTTGATTCTGAGGGATCCTGAACGCAGATTGGTTCGGTGAAATTTTCATTTTACATTCTCCTCTCATTCTATTCATCTATTCCGTTATGATATCGATTAGTTACAGACATATTTAAGGACACAGCAACACTCTGTTCTGTCGTCAGAAGAACAACTATCCTCATCTATTCCTATTTACCCGACTTTCACTGCACATACTCGCAGCGATAAAAGTAATCAGTTAAATCTATATAAAAATGCTGCTCCGGCTCACACAGAATTCACCGGACAGTACCCTTCGCCAGCCTGCGTCTTCTCCTTTTTACAACAAAAACAATAATCAGCACCAAAATGCCAATGAAAGCCAGCAAGATACCGTATGCTGATAAGATAATGCCATTCGGATTTTTTAGTATCGCCAAAATATTTGCATCGTGTTCCACCATTTTCCTGCTCTGTGTATTCTCATAATAATCCGGTACTTGTGCTGCTCCGTCTATTTTTTCAAAAGACGAAAGATAATTCGCAATCGCATACCATTCCTTCACTTCCTGGTGATCATTCATATAAATGATCCGGTCTTCAAAATTTTCGACAGGCGTGCCGTCTTCATTCTTCGGCACGACGGACAGGATTCCAAACGACTTTTCATTGACAAAAGGAAGCATTTGAACAGAATACAGACCGCCGACGACACGATAGAGCTTCTTATCATCGATTTCTTCCTTCACGCCGTCAACAGACTGCAAATCAATGTCCGTCACTTTATTGAAAATGAATCGATTGGTGTTAAACGTATAACTTAACCCGGCGATATACAGTTGAACCGTGTTCATAAGCGGCGTGATCGAGGCATCGACTTCCGCAACCGTCTTCAATTCTTTCCCGGTTAAATAGATATCCAGCAGAGGATAACCCGAAATTCCATCCGGTCCGATGCCCAATGAATTCACATTGAACACTTGGGAAGCCGTAATATCCCCCTTGCTGAATGAATCCCTGATTGTCCCCACTGGAACGACGGCCGCTGCAACAGGCTCATACTCGCTTCCTTCTATTTTCTGGATCATATGAATAAAAGAGTCGCCAATCAAGTTTCCGATCGGCTCTTCTCCCTGATCAAACCCTAACTTTGAAAAAGAAGTGAAATCAAAGGGCGAGTAGGCGAGAACCTCATCGAATTCCATCCCAAAGTCACGCAGATAATTCTCTTGAACTGCCTGTTTATACTCCTCAATCATTAGGGAAATGTCAGGATCCGAAGGCAGTGAGTCGTCAATTTTGCGTAATTCATAATGATTCACTTTCCATTTGCCGTTTTCATCTTGTGAAATATTCAGCACACCTAGATTTTCCCCATACTCGCCCGCTGAACCTAAAATCGAGTCCCCTGCAATGATCGGTTCTTCAAAAGCGGTATGGCTATGACCGCTAATAACGACATCGATGTCCGGTACTTTTTTCATCAGGATTTCATCTTCCGAACGGGACGGGTCAAGCGAAGTACCGGAATGCGAAAGAGCAATCACCAAGTCCACATCCTGATCTTTCTTCAACGCAGCGACCGTCGATTTGGCACTTTCCACCGCATCATCAAACGATACATCCGACATAGGTGCGTTGCCGGCGGCCTCTTCTCCCATCAAGCCAAGTATGCCGATTCGGATTCCTTTACGCTCGATGACCATATACTCCTTTACACCGTACGCGTCCACCGCCTCTTGCAGCGACTGCACGCCGGCGTCTGTATTTCCATTCTTGTCTTTAGGGAATCTCATATTGGAAGAGACGATAGGGGGAAGTTTTTCTCCACTGCCTTTCGCAGCGCGCAGGCTTCCCGCCAGCCCTTCCGCCCTAAAGTCAAACTCATGATTACCAAATGTGATTGCGTCATAACCCATTTGTCCCATCATGGTTAAACCCGGCGCGTCTGTGATATAAATGGTTTGAAATAATGTTCCCATCGACAAATCTCCGGCATCTACTAAAATAGCATCCGGGTCCTTTTCTCTTTGTTCCTGAATCGCGCTGTATAATCGGGCATAACCGCCGACTGTCATTTTCCCTTGCTCCCTTTCGACCTCAAAAGGAAGGTAGTTATCGTGCAGATCATGCGTAAAAAGGATGGTGACGGAATCCTCTGCCGAATCCGCGCTTATCTCAGCAGCAGGCAGTAGGAAGACTGTTGCAACGAGCAATATCATCCAATAAAGTCTGGGCAGTCTGTTAATCTCTCTCATCTCCTTCTTACTCTATGTCATCGAATTTAAACTTCACACCGATCTTTTCTTGAGGAGATAACTGGCCTTCCCATAACGCATAGCTTTTCTCCATCATGGTATGCGCCAGCTTTTCGGCCTGCTGATTATCTCCTTTTAAGGCGGCATCTAATAATTTCTGATAATAGCTTACTGATGCTTCCCGGCGAAAAGAATCATCAAAATACTTCCATGCAATTTTTAAATATGCGGGTTCAAAACTATTGAGCACAAGCGAGAAAATAGGATTCCCCGATAATCTGGCCAGCTCCTTTTGCATCTTCCAGTCATATAATGCAAATGCTTCCGGCGTATCTGGCAGCTCATCGATTTCCGACAGCAGTCCGACCACTTTGGGATGATTAAGCTGCACCGCCCTTTTCACATACTGGGGTGTCAGCGCAATGCGCATTTCCAGAAAATAGAGAACGAACGCATCGGGCACTTGATCAAAATACTCGATAATATCCACAATCGTCGTACTGTTTCCCCCGTACCAATAGTCATTGACGACGGCCCGATGCCCTTTTTTCAGCGTCAGCCAGCCGCCGTGGCTTAAGCGCTGCAGAACTTCCCGGACCGCGGGACGCCCCATTTCATATTTCGCAGCCAATTCTCTTTCCGTCTCCATTTGACTTCCTGCCGGATAATCTCCCTGCAGAATGGCCTTAATCAGTTTCTTTTCAACTATGGTTGTTCGATTCATTGCAAAATCTCCTTTTACCCGTTCATACACGCTTCTCTAAATTTTTAGCCGTCTCGCTTTTTTCCACTAATTTCTGATTTTTATACGTACCGAACGTTTTATCTACAGCAGTATGTGTCACGCCGAACCAATAGTTTTCATTTTTAAAATGATGCCAGAGATGAGCTTTCTTAATCTTCCTTCCCCTGGCTGTGCGCGGTTGGACTGGCCGGTGTGCGATGTAATGCTTCCATTCATAGAATAAAAAGTAGATGATGATTCCAGCAAGGTAAGCAAGCGTTAATTGAAAACTATTTGTGATGAGGTAGAAAATGGCGGCATAGATCGAGAAGCCGGGCAGACTGAACCAAATCGGCAGGAATAACAGCTTCAAGTCATCCGGATCAGCATGGTGATCATAGTGTAGGCGCTTTATCCATTTTAGTAAAAAAGGATTTTCCGGTGTTTTCATATGAAATAAAAATCGGTGAATGACATACTCACTCAGCGCATACGTAGACATTCCTATAATAAAAGCAATCCAGATACCAAGGGAGAGAGCATGTAAAAAAGTATAGGCCATAAGCGGTAGAAAGAGAATCAGCATGATGGTGATGTCTGGAAACGTCATAAACTCTTTCAGATATTTCTTATTCATAGACCATCCTCCTGTCATAATAGTTGAATTGCGTTATAGCCGTTGCGACTGTGCAAAGCGATTCGTTTGGTAAGACCATATGCATTTTTGGTGTTACCTAACTATATGATGTTCAGAAAAGATAGTCAATTTGTTTTTTTACTAAAACAGTTAAAAACACTCCGAAGATCAAATATCCTCTGATCTCCGGAGTGTATATTACATGTCTATTGCTGATGTTTTTTCGTAGCCGCCTCATTATATTTCTCTTGACCTTCATTTATTACTTCATTGTATGTTTTATGGCCATTTGTCACACTTTCATTATAGAGTTCATTACCTGTCTGCGTAATATAGTTATATTTCTTATGCTGGTCTTCTATCAAATAATTCGATAACTGGATGACAGGATGGTCATAGTCTGTATATTTCGTTCGTAAATAAGCACGCGCTGCCTTCAACCGTTCTTTTTCCTGCAGGGATTGTTTCTGAAGAGCCTCTTTCGTATTCATAGAAAGTTCCTTAAGGTTCTCTTTTTGATCTATTGCGTCTTTTTTTCCGGTCTCCTTCCACTCCAGCCACTGCTTCTGGATTTCTTCGTATTGTTTTCTCATATACTTCCTTAATTCTTTTTCGGAATTAACATAAATAAATTCCCCGTTTCCTGCATCCGCCACTTTCTTCAGCAATGTCTGTCCTTCATTATCCACATCATAGCCGATAATATTGACGACCGTCTGTATATTCCCGGCAACGAGATCTCCCGCAGCCTTCACTGGATCGCCGCCGCATGTTTCAATGCCGTCACTCACCACATACACGACGACTTCTTCTGCATCTTCCGGAATATCCTCTTTTACAGTTTCCAGGACAAGCCCGATCGGTGTCCAGCCGGCCGGTTGTACTTTGCCGAGCGCTTCCCGAAATGCCGTATCTTCAAACTTTCCGCTGTATAAGTTTTCTGTGCTTGTGCATGAAAGTTGCTTATCTGCCTGATTACCCGAACCCTTATGCCCGTATACACGCATCGACATGGTCGCATCTTCCGGAATCTGTTTGGCAAAATCCAGGACCGCATCCTTTGCGGACTCCATTCGGGTCTTACCGCCGGCCATTGCCCTCATGCTGCCGCTCGCATCAATCAAGATTGCATAATGCGCCGCTTTCAATGCAGGCTGATTTACTTGTTCATCCGGTTTTGTATGATCGACTTCCACTGACGTATCAAACGTCAGAAACGTCTTCATCCCTTCATAATAGTCTTCCCCGACTAAGTGCAGCATTTCATTCAAATACTCCTCTACTGTCAACCCATCCGGCCACTGATCCATTGCTTCATTCACTTTTTCTTCATCATAGTTCTCTCCGCTGTAGATTCCCGGTTTCCGAAGCAGATCCTTCTCTGCGTCGGTCAAGGGGCGGTCAACGCCTTCGATCTCATAGTACTCAGGTTCTGTCAGTTCAAAATCGTCCGCATCAGTCTCAACTGTTTGCGATTGCACCTCATCCTTTTTCTGTGTTTGCTCCTGGCTGTCCGCCTGCACTTGGGGCTCTTCTTTCGCTGAGCAGCCTGCCAGCACTGCGAATGAACAAAATAACCCGTACAACAGTTTTTTCATCGCTCTGTCTCCTTTGCCACTACCGTTTTGATTTGATTATAGCGAAAACTGCAGATGAGAAAAGACCGTATTTACAAAACCGTTCTTATGGCGGGGGGCAAAACGTCTATGTGTAAAGTACTTGCTATGTTATCTGTCATCTAAAAACGCAAAAACTCCGCCAGTTTGCAACCGGCGGAGACTCTTATTGAAACTATATAAGTAATACGTTGCGCGCAGTTATCTGTAAATCAGCTGCCTGCAATACTTAGGCACCATGTGAAGTTTTCCCAGGCGGAATACCAGCCGGTGAAAAACTCCTGCGAATCATCCCAGCGCACTTCGAATTTCTTCTGCCCGTCCACTTCTACCAAGTAAAGCGCTAGTTCAGCATCTTCCTTGGATACTGCCAGCTTCATACCATTTTGAAGTTCTTCTTCTGTAAACGGCACATCTGAAACCGACCGCAGCTGTGCTTGATCAAATACTTGTTTGTTCATAACTCTATAATTCATAAAGACCCTCCACTAAAACATTTATTCTTTATGTCCGTCCATACTTCTTTCTGCAAAAAAAACATGTACAGTAGTTTATTTTATATGTATTTGCCACTGAAATCAAAGGTGAAGTATATTTACTTAATTCAGTTAATTTAAGGGTGCCTGTGTACGAAACAAACATGAAAGTTCAAACTTTCATGTTTGTTCAAATAATCGTGAATGTTTAAATTAACATGATTGTTTAGCGCACAGGCACCCATCAATGATGAGGTTTACCCATACGAACGGGAGGGAAAATAGAGAACAACACTGGCAAAGGAGAGATTTTCATGAACAAGATAAAACTTGCTGGCAGTTTCATCATACTGTCTTCTTTATTCGCGGGATGCGCCCAATCTACAGACACTAGCCAAGAGACAGTCAACAGCCAGTCTCCTATCACGAATGAAACACCGGACAAAACAGTCTCTAAGCCTGAACAGGAGACAGGAACAGAAAAGCCTGCAGCAGATTCTGAAGATATAGAAGTAGACGCAGCAGATCAGTCCTCTGAAAGTTCAGATGAGGATGAACAGCAGCAGATGGCGATCAATATGCTAAAAGAATTAACGGACGATGCAAAAAAAGGGATCGTTTATAGACAAGGCACTCAATGGATAATCGGCAAGACCACCCGCGAGGAGATTCATCAGGAAATCGGGGAACCGGAAGAAAAGAAAGGTGACTTCGAGCATTATCATGGTTCCATGGGCAGTCCTTCTGTCGCTTTCAAATTTGATGGCAACGAAGTTCTGGAAGAAGCTCGCTACTTTGGCACAAACATCGAACGCCAAACCAACCTGGGCGGCATCACAGAAAAAATTCTGTACCAAGAACTCGGCGATCCCGCAGATACCCATTTGATTGAGGCAACCGGTGAAACGAATATCATGTATCAACCGGGGCACTATGAGCTGCAATTCATCATAGGAAAAGACGGCACTGCCGATCATGTAAACTTAAAAAAGCGGAATTCATAAAAGAGCAGGTTCCCATGCAACTCATTAGCAATATTATATTGCGTTACAATCGTGTGGAAACCTGATCCATACTATTCAATGAGCAAACATATTAAAAGTGCATATGAAAATGATCTGAAGCTGCGTTGAGTGGAAAAGGAAGGTGATGCGACTGACGAGATATCAGTTATAAAAGAAGCCTCTGCATTTACATGGGAAGTACACTACTCCTCAAAGGACGGAGAGTCATTGTTGGCCATCTCCTCCATCACTTCAATCAACCGAACAAGCTGTTTATTCACAGGCACAGACACGCCATATTGATCGCCTTTTTCACAAACTACTCCACCCAAAAATTCCACTTCCGTCTTTCTTCCCGCCTCGATATCCTGCAGCATAGAAGTTTTTCCATACGGTGAAAGATTGTTCAGGATCGGCCAAAACGATTTTATGTCTTGTTCGGAAAGATTTACGCCTGTTTGTTGAGAAAGTGCCACTACTTCCCACATTGCATCCTCAACTAGCCGATAGGCACTGGAAGTAGATTGGAACACACCGTATGGCGCCCGTAATATTGCGGAAGTTTGGTTGATGCCGACATTTATCATGAATTCCCACCACATCGTATGCAGTATATTATCTGGTATTCTGTATTGAATGCCTGCTCGCTCGAACAATTCTTTCACTGCCAGCACATCATCCGTCATCGAGTTGTCTCTGTATCCGAATTCTATTCTTCCCAATGTACTGAAAGTGGTTTCATTGCCTTGTCTTACCGCGTCAATTTCCACGCTGATACTGTGTAAGATGTGTTCGTTGTGGAAGGTTGAATAAATCTCTTCTTCGCTCGAAATACCATTCAGTAAAGACATGATAATCGTATCAGGCCCGATCACATGTTTGACGTCTTCCATAGCTTGCAGGAGTTCTGCATTTTTCACAGCAAAAATAACCAGATCAGAAGCCGCCGTGCCAGTATCTGGAGTCGCATAATGAAAGTTTTGCACCACACCGTTCACGCAGATTCCTTCTTTTTTATATCGTGTAATACGCTTATCATCGGCAACTACTCGGAATGAATCTCCCAGCGCTGTATGCAGACGGCTGCCATAAGCCGCACCAACGGCTCCCAGTCCTATTAATGAAACAGTTTCAATTTTCCTCATTATAATTCACCACTTTTTTCTTTAAGTGTAGCATGGAATTCCTACTTGCGATGCAAAAAAATACTGGCGTCGTGATCACTCCAATCAAATCTAGCCACATAAAAAGCTCCCACATTCAGTAG
>NZ_BRCD01000041.1:0-17517 GCF_023707945.1 Sporosarcina sp. NCCP-2331 | reverse complement strand
CCGAAGCCGCCACGGGTTCTATTAATTCAGCACCCCAGCAGGTGTCTGAATCGGATCAATATCATTGAAATAACTGTAAGTAACGTCCAGTTTCTGCTTATAACGGACATAGTCACGTTCAAAATAGCTTGTGACGTTTGCCGACAGCTTCATACCCGTGACGAAAAAAGTTTTTTCATTAACTGTCAGCTCGATATCCATTTTATCCAGCACAGGAAAACCAGTATGGGTGTGGATGAATTCTTCAGGATTCGGGCTGTTGACTGCTACTTGTTCGATAAATTTACGATAATCTGCAGGCGGCAAAGAAAATTGCAGTGCATAGCCGTAATCGATCTTTTCAAGCTCTGCGTCTTTCACGAATGGTTCCAATAACGACAAATCCATGACGGGTGCCGTAAATGGCACCCACACATCCAGCAATTCGATGCGCTCATCGTCCGTCATCTTCTGCCACTCGCCGTCTTCTTCTTTAATCGCCAGCTGCTCGTCCTGCCTGAAGATTTTCAGGTTCTTCGCTTGCTGCTTTGGAATCTGCAAGACGATTTCCTCGGACACTTTCACCGGATCCAATTCAACATTCGACTGAATATGCAGTTTTTTACTGCTGCGTTCTACAGGTTCAGAAGTCACGCTGCTTTCATCAAAGACGATGCTTGTATGTACCGATTGTAAGTCTTTCATTGCCTGATCCGCTTTTTTCAGCAAATCCTCCGCACTGGATGGCGCGGAAGAAGTTTTTCCGCATCCCGCCATCGCCAGCACGATGACTGCAAGGAAAAGAACAATAATTCGTTTGTTCATCAAGAAACTCCCCTTCAATCAAAACTATTTACAGTGTACTGCACAGAAGCGGAGTTGTCACGAATGTTTCGTTGTTTCAGCCATGCTTTCAAATTCTGGATTAGTCTACCTTAACAATCCAGCCAAACGGATCCTCTTTTTTACCTGTTTGGATGCCGGTGATTGTATCGTACAGTTTTAATGAAAGCTCACCAATCTCGCCGCCATTGATTTCACATTTTTTACCGCCCCAGAATAACTCACCCATCGGCGAAATAACAGCTGCTGTGCCTGTGCCGAATGCTTCTTCGAGCGTCCCGGCTTCATTCGCATCGAAAATCTCTTGAATCGAGATTTTGCGTTCAATGACAGGAATATCCCACGACTTCAGCAATTCGATAACAGATTTACGGGTGATCCCTTCCAGGATACTGCCGTTCAGGCTCGGTGTAATGACTTCGCCGTTAATTTTAAAGAAGACATTCATCGCGCCGACTTCTTCGATAAACTGATGCTCTTTTGCATCCAGCCAGAGCACTTGCGAATAACCGCCTGCTTCCGCCACTTCCTGCGCTTTCATAGAGCCCGCGTAGTTTCCGGCTGTTTTCGCACTGCCTGTCCCGCCTACTGCTGCACGGACAAACTCCGATTCTACTGCAATTTTGACAGGATTCATACCTTCTTTATAGTAGGCACCAACCGGCGAAAGAATGATCATCATCCGGTATGTCTTAGATGGCGCGACTCCTAAATATGCCTGTGTCGCAAAAATATACGGACGGATGTATAGCGACGTCCCTTCTTTGCTTGGAATCCACTCTTTATCAGTCGACACTAATTCTTTCATTGCCTCCAGCACAAACTCTTCATCAAACTGCGGCATGCACAGTCTGTCATTGGAACGGTTCAGTCGCTTCATATTCTCTTCAGGGCGGAACAGCACCACTTCCTGATCGTCTGTCAAATAAGCTTTTAATCCTTCGAATACCGTCTGTCCGTAATGCAGAACAATTGCTGCAGGATCAAGCAGGAACGGCTCATACGGCACGATGCGCGCATCATGCCAGCCTGTGCCGTCTGTATAGTCCATGACAAACATATGGTCAGTAAATACGGTTCCGAACGCCAGCTGATCCGCTGCCGGCTTCTCTTTTGGTTTGGTTGTTTTCTTAATCGCAATCTGATTCTTTGCTGTCATCGTAACATCCTCCTAGATTATCTGATCTGGCCAGTCCCTCTAATTACAAATTTAGATGAAGTCAATGCTTCGAGCCCCATCGGTCCGCGCGCATGCAGCTTTTGCGTACTGATGCCGATTTCTGCGCCATAGCCGAATTCAAATCCATCGGTAAAACGAGTCGAGGCGTTCACATAGACAGCCGCAGCATCCACACTGTTTAAGAATTTCTCTGCATTTGCATCATTCTGCGTAATGATCCCTTCCGAATGCTTCGTGCTGTACTGCTGAATATGCTGCAATGCTTCTTCCAAATTATCCACCGCTTTCATGCGCAGCGTCAAATCAAGGAACTCGCTCGACCAGTCATCCTGTTCAACTTGTGGAATTGACGAATCAAACTGATGAATTCTGTCATCTCCCAGCAGCTGAACTTTATGGCTGCGCAATGTGCTGATTAATTTTTCACCATTTTTCTGCAGCCACTGGTTATCGATCAGGACGGTTTCAATTGCATTACATACGGACGGGCGGTGTGTTTTTGCATTTACGACTACATCAATCGCCATCTGCATATCTGCCGATTCATCAATGAATAAATGACAGTTTCCTGCACCTGTTTCAATGACTGGCACTGTTGATTCACGGATGACCGTTTGAATTAATTTTGCGCCGCCTCGTGGAATAAGCACATCTAAATATTCATTCAGAGTAAACAATTCTTTCGCAGTTTCCCGGCTCGTATCTTCAATTAACTGGACAGAATCCACAGGCAGTGCACTTTTCTCTAATGCCCTCTGAATAACGTGCCACAGTGCCAAATTAGAATATTTCGCAGACGAACTGCCGCGAAGCACCATGGCATTTCCTGTTTTCAGAGCCAGTGAGGCAGCGTCGATCGTCACATTCGGACGCGCTTCATAAATCATTGCAATGACGCCGATCGGCACACGTTTTTTGATGATATGCAAACCGTTTTCCTTGTTGATTTCTTCCAATGTTTCACCTATCGGATCTTTCAGGTCAATCAGCAGACGTACACCTTCCGCCATCGCTTCTATCCGATCTTCCGTCAATAAAATTCGATCAAGGACAGCTGCTTCAATCCCATTATTACGTCCTTCTGTAATATCTTTCTTATTCTCAGTCAATAAATGATCTGTTTCTTCAAGCAGCTGATCGGCAATCAGTTTCAGCGCTTCATTTTTCTCTTCTGTTGTAGCCGTATTCAACGCATAACTTGCATCTTTCGCGGCTTTTCCTTTTCTCTTGATCTCACTCATCATCGATCTCTCCTTTTAATTGACTTCAACCCAGCGGTCGCGATGAATCACTTCAATCATCGGCGCACACAGCTCCGGATTCATACCGCGTTCTGCCAATAACTCACGCAATTGCGCGGAAGAATAGGTAACTTCGCCTCTCCCGATTAAACCTTCCACGCCATATACCTCCACCACTTCTCCTGCTTCAAAATCGCCCTTCACTTTAAAGACGCCTGCCGGCAGAAGACTGCGACCGTTATACAAAACTGCCTTCTCCGCACCTTTATCTACATATAAACGACCCGTGGATTCTGAATGCAGCGCAATCCACTGGCGCTTTGTATTAATGCCTTGGTTGAGAGGACTGGAAATATAGGTTCCATCGCCTAGTCCCTGCAAAATATCCAATAGCTTAGAAGAACCTTTTCCTGTTCCAATGAAAACAGGGACAGCCAGCGTATGCGCCGTCTTGGCAGCGAGCAGCTTCGAACGCATGCCGCCGGTACCAACTTTAGAACCAAGGTCATCCGTTCCGCCAAGAAGCTCATCTGTTATTTCATTCAATTCTGTCAGCCGTACGGCATCCGGATCTTTTCTCGGGTTGCTCGTATAGATTCCATTGACATCCGTTAAAATAATTAATTGGTCGGCATGCAAAAAACCACTGACAAGTGCAGACAGCATATCATTATCACCGAAAGTTAATTCGTCAATCGATACGGTGTCGTTTTCATTGATGATCGGCACGATGCCCCGTTCCAACAGTTCCGACATTGTGGCGAACGCATTGCGGTAGCGATCGCGGTTGGAGAAGTCCTGTCTGGTCAGCAGAATTTGTGCAGGAACGACACCATGTTCGCTGAACCGTTCAATATAAGACTGGATCAGCAGACTCTGGCCGACTGCAGCCGCAGCCTGTCTTCCTTTGATCGTAACAGGACGGGACGGATAGCCTAATCTGGCAAAACCTGCTGCAACGGCACCTGACGACACGACAATGACTTCATGCCCGGCATTTTTCAGCATTGCCAGTGCATCCACATGGTCATTAAACTTTATTTGGTCGATTTCCCCGTTGTCATTCGTTAAAGAACTGCTTCCAATCTTCACTACAATCCGCTGTTTTTTCATTTTTCATTCGCCTGCCGTTTCTATATTTCCACTGATGATTCATCTATTTTACACTTTTTGACGTTTGATGAGGCCAAACGGCGCTTTCCGCTTTAGATACATCCAGCTGCAAGCGCCAGCCTCTCGGGTCGTTTCGGTTTTAAAGATAAAGGCAAAGGACGCCTTTATTTTTAAACCCTTCAACGCCTGTCGAGGCTAAACGGCGCTTTTCGCTTTAGATATATATCAATCACGCCTTGGAGTGATTGCGTCTGGATTTTGAATCGAGCCCGCTCGATTAACTCCTTGCAAAATCCATGACATCCGCCGGAGGCTTTTTATATGAATTCAGCAGATTTTTGCTGAATTCATATAAAAAAGCCCAGTCGTCCTGTAATATCAGGACGAAAGGACTTAGCTTCCGCGGTGCCACCATCATTGGATCCATACTATGAATCCCGCTTTCCCCATAACGCCGGGGTGCGCGCCTATGTTTACATAGGACTCCGAAGGCAGGTTCGGCAAATACAATGTGACAGAAACTTTCAGCCGCCGGTTTCCGCTCTCTTGCACACGTATTTTGTCTACTGGTCCTTCATCTTCGTTCAACATTCATTTTCAACCATCATACAATATCCGGCGTGATTGTCAAGTGCATTCTGATAATTTCAAACGCTTTCCAGCATCCGGTCAAGCGCTGAAACAGCTTCAGAGGAAGTTGCCTCGTCCACTGTAATGACGTTTTGAGCGATTCCTTCTACAATATTTTCCAGGCACCACAATAGATGCGGCAGATCGATGCGATTCATCGTCAGACAAGGACACATCAATGGATTCAGTGAAATGATATCTTGTTCCGGATGGTTCTCGATCAAACGGTTAACCAAGTTCATCTCCGTACCGATTGCCCACTTGGTTCCCGGCGCTCCTGCCGTAATTTGTTCAATAATATATTTAGTTGAACCATTGTCATCCGATTTCCTCACTACCTCATGCGTGCATTCAGGATGTACGATGATGCGGCGGTCCGGTTCGTTTTCACGTATTTGACGGATATTTTCCACCGTGAAATTTTCATGCACAGAACAATGCCCTTTCCATAAAATCACCTGACAGTCCTTGTCTGTTCCGTCATACTCGAGTGTATCGGAAATAGGGTTCCAGACCGCCATGTGCGTAAGCGGGATTCCCAGATCAAACGCTGTATTGCGTCCTAAATGCTGATCAGGCAAAAACAGGATACGTTTTTTCTGCGTGAAAGCCCATTCAACGATTTCCCTCGCGTTTGATGAGGTGACGGTTGCCCCGTGATGACGTCCGACAAACGCTTTGATTGCGGCTGTTGAATTGACATAGGTCAGGGGGAGAATGGTATCTCCAAACCGTTCCTGCAAGTCTATCCACGCTCGTTCTGTTTGGAAAATATCCGCCATATCCGCCATGGAACAGCCTGCCCGCATATCCGGCAGATAGACTGTTTGATCATCAGTCGTTAAGATATCCGCTGTTTCCGCCATGAAATGCACACCGCAAAAAACGATGTGTTCTGCTTGTTCATTAGCAGCACAAATTTGTGCAAGCTGCAGTGAATCTCCTGTCGCATCTGCAAATTGTATGACTTCATTTTTCTGGTAATGATGACCCGGTATGAAAAGTTTTGTACCGAGTGATTGTTTAATACGACGTATTCTCTTTTCCATTTCCTCTGTGGACATTGTTTTGTATTTTTCGGGCAGCATAGCGTCTGGCCGTCCTTTTACCATATCTAAAATCGACATTATCATTCATCCTCCTGCTTTCGAATATGTATATTAGCACTGATATCTTTTGCGATTACCGAATGCGTCAGGGCACCGACCGATATATAGTTGATTCCCGTATGGCCATAGGACGCAAGATTTTCTTCTGTAATCATTCCGGAAGCTTCCGTAATGATGTGCATCGGCACAATCGGAAGCCACTCCTTTATCTCAGCCGGCGTCCGGTTGTCAAACATAATAATGTCCGCACCTGCCTGGACAGCTTCTTCTAATTGCTCACGTGATTCAATTTCCACTTCGATTTTTACTGTATGACCCAGGCGGCTGCGGAGCTGTCCGACTGCTTTAGAGATGGAACCGGCATAAGCCAGGTGATTATCTTTCAGCATAACTGCATCATATAAACCGCAGCGATGATTGAATCCCCCACCTGCGCGGACGGCATATTTATCGAGCATTCGCAAACCGGGTGCCGTCTTTCTGGTATCACAAATTCTGGTTCCTGACCCGTCGAGCAGACTCACCAAAAACGCTGTCTGTGAAGCAATCGCACTCATTCTTTGAATGCAGTTCAGGATGACTCGCTCGGCAGCCAGCAGGTCACGAACCGGCCCGCTGACCTTCGCCAGCAGCTGCCTGTCTTCCATCTCTTCGCCGTCCTCGACTAAACACATGACTTCTACAGATGGATTCAGCAAATGAAACCCCTGCTGTATAATATCCGTGCCGCAAAATATCCCCCGTTCTCTGGCCAGAATATGCATCTCACCTGTTGCGTCAGCCGGAAACAGTGTGCCCGCTGATAAATCTCCATCCCCAATGTCTTCCTCAAAAAAATTACTGAGCATTGATTGCAGTTTTATTTTATTCATATTCATTCTCCCAGCTGTAGTATTCTCTTTGACTGTCTTTACACCTATCTTTACATATTTATCATTCTATGACAAGATGAAGAGACAATTTACAGAGGGAGGGTCTTCATTTGCACTATTTCGATTACGCAGCAACAACGCCATTGGATCCAGACGCAGCCGATGTCTACATAGAAACTTCACGGACACATTTCGGCAATACGACAAGCCTGCATGATGCTGGCGGCATTGCACAGAATGTTCTGGGACATTGCCGGCAAAGACTGGCTGAACTTCTCGGTGTACATACGGAAGGAATCTACTTTACTTCGGGAGGGACGGAGAGCAACTCGCTCGCATTAATTTCCCTTGCACAGTCCGCACGGCGAAAAGGAAATCACCTCATTCTGTCTGCCGCCGAGCACCCTTCTGTTCATTCGGCAGCTGCCTATTTGGAAGAACGAGGATTTCAAATTACGCTTGTCCCCTATAATGCGGAGGGTTTCCTCGACATAAAAAAACTGAATGAAGCGATTACTGATCAGACCATTATGGTGTCCGTACAGCACTGCAATCCAGAAATCGGCACGATCCAGCCCATTCGAAAAATATCTGATGCAGTAAGGCCTAAAGGCATTCTTCTGCATAGCGACTGCGTACAGTCATTCGGAAAACTGCCGATTCGCGAAATCACTCCTTATCTGGACAGCCTTTCACTTTCCAGTCATAAAGTTTATGGACCTAAAGGAGTCGGGGCCTTATATATCGCTCCCCGGCTGCGTACCGTACCGCTTTTTCCGGGAGCTGTGCATGAAAAGGGACTGCGCGGCGGTACAGTGAATGTTCCCGGGATTGCTGCTTTTGTGACTGCTGCAGAAATAGCGGAACGCCATGATGATGCAGCACGTTACTGTTTGCTGCGAAACTCCTTTTTCCAACTACTCGCGCCTTATCCTGAACTTTTTACCTTTTACGGCACCCATCACAAGACTAAGCAGCTGCCGCAAATTATCGGTCTGCGTGTCAAACGTTCAGAAGGCCAGTTCATTATGTTAGAATTAAACAGACGCGGTTTTGCCGTTTCGACAGGCAGTGCGTGCAAAGTGGGACAGCAGCATTCTTCCATGACGATGAGTGCAATGCAGATTCCGGACGACGAAGCCAAAGGTTTTTTACGGATTTCATTCGGACGGTCTTCTACTCTGGAGACCGTTGAACAGCTCGCAGGCTGTCTGGTTGAAATCGCTAAAGAGCAAAATAAGGATCAACGGATGGCTACTATCATTTAGACAGCAGGTGATTACTATGCAGAATAAAGAAAAAGTACTGGGGGAAGAACGGAGGGCTCTGATACTCAAAACACTGCAAAACGCAGGACATCCGGTCACTGGACGGGATTTAGGCATAATGACAAACGTCAGCCGTCAGGTAATCGTCAGTGATGTTAATTTATTGAAAGCAAAAAACGAGCCGATCATCGCAACCAATCAAGGTTATCTGTACACGGCATCTCCCGCGGAAGATGAATTTGAAAAAATTATTGTTTGCCGGCATCTGCCCGAAGAGACGGAAGAAGAACTCCATATTCTCGTCGATCATGGGGTGACGGTGAAAGATGTACGGGTGGAACATTCGGTATATGGGGATGTCCGTGCTTCCATCATGGTGAGCAACCGCCAGGAAGTAAAGGCGTTCATTCAGCAGATCAAAAAATCCAATGCACCGTATCTGCTGAATCTAGATGACAGCGGTGTCCATCTTCACACTATTTCTGCTCCCCGCAAAGAACAGCTTGCAGAAGCAGAAAAAGCATTAAAAAAAGCAGGATTCCTAGTAGAATAGGAATCCTGCATAGTTATGGGAACAGCCAGATACCGAATAAGGGTCCGATCAATGCGCCTACGATGGCGGATAACGTCATCGCAACCGAGCTCATAGAAGCTTCCTGTTCACCGTATTCAAGCGCTTTTGATGTCCCGATGGCGTGAGCCGCAACCCCAAGCCCCAGCCCCTGTCCAAGTGCTGTGTCGATTTTCAGCCAGCGGTTTAAAGGAGGACCTATTAAAATTCCTGCCAAACCTGCAATAATGACAAAGACGGTTGCCAGAGATGGAATTCCGCCAAGTTCTTCAGCGATTTGCATTGCGATTGGCGAAGTGATGGATTTCGGCAGAATACTCGCCAGAAGTTCTTTCGAAAAACCCGCCGCACGGGCGGCCAGTACACCCGTGATCATTCCTACTGCTCCTCCGGCTAGAACTCCACTGATGATCGGCAGCACATTTTTACGGACCAATTCCCGCTGTTTATATAGCGGTATACATAACGACACGATTGCAGGACCGAGAAATGCATCAATCCACCGGCCGCCTATCAGGTATGTTTCATAGGAGGTGCCGAATAGCGTAAGCACAGCTACAACAGCCAGCGTCGTTGTCAGAACCGGCACCAAAAAAGGAGACCGGAGGCGTACGTACAAAGTGTTCATAAAAAAATAGAGGATGATGGTCAGTAAAATCATCGTCGGCGCGAGTATTAATTCATTCACAGGACCTTCACCTCTTTACTCTTGCGTTTTGCGACCGTCTGGCTTACCCAGCTGGCTGTGGCCATTGTGATAATCGTACTGACTATCGTGATGATCACGAGCAGTATGCCTTTTCCGGTAAAGATATAGCCGTAATTCATGACACCTACAGTTGCCGGAATTAAATATAACGGCAGTGTAGACAGGAAGACATATGCCCCTTTTTCAACCCAGGCCAGCGGAATAATTTTACAAGACAGGAGTGTCCAAAGGATTAAGAGCCCGATAATACTTCCCGGCAGCGGGATAGAAAGCACGGAGCGCAAGAAATCTCCGAGCAGGAATAGTAAATAAAGAAACGCAACCTGAGTGAGTATTTTGACTATTTTCATTAGACGTTTCCCCTTTTCTGATTCCCTATATTATACTAAAATATGAAATGAATACTACTTCATTATAGAGAGACTCAGCAAAAAATCCAATACTTTCTACTGGATAATTTGACTAGAGGAAAAAGTCTTCAGAATGTTTCTGCATTTTATTGACGTGATAAAACCGTTCATGTATAGTGTAGGGAGCTATATAGGCAGTTTGGCGTTTTGTAGTTTGCCTCTGCGATCATATGGCCGCTACGAATTTCTGAATTGCCGAGGAGGAATTTACATGTACCAAGGTAAGGTGAAGTGGTTCAGCAGTGACAAAGGTTATGGATTTATCGAAGCGGATGATGGTGAAGATGTTTTTGTCCATTTCACAGGAATTGCAACAGATGGATTTAAGACACTTGCTGAAGGTCAAACTGTTTCGTTCGAAGTAATTGAAGGAAACCGGGGTCCTCAGGCTGCAAATGTATCAGCACTCGACGAAGAAATGTAAAACATCTCGGCAGACAAGAACTCCGTCAAAAGCGGAAATTTTACTTATTAAAGATAAATAAAGCATCCGCGCCTCTGGTAAGAAGTGGGATGCTTTTTCTGTATTTTCACTTGGGAGAAGTCCCAAGTTTATTGATTTCACTCCCCAAAAACTGCAGCTGTTCACCGATGGTACATTCAGAAATGCAAAACTGATGGGCGCCAGTCTTCCCCCGCTCTTTGATCAGTTGTTTTTTGACGTAACATCCTTCACAATATATATCGAGCAATTGATTAATATCTTTCATTACCATTACTTTATTCATCAGAAAAGAACTCCCACCTTTCTTCCTTCTATTTTAGGCGGGACCGCTGCAAGTTGCAACCTTTTGCTGAATGAAACGAGAGGAGGGCCAGGATTTTGCTGGAAGTTTACATAGATGGCGCCAGTGCCGGAAATCCCGGTTTAAGCGGGATCGGTATTTATATTAAAGGGGAAGGCCAAGATTTGCGGATCAGCGAGGCGATCGAGCCTACAAATAATCACAGTGCAGAGTTCCAGGCGCTTGTCAGAGGCCTTGAAGAAGCAGTGAAATTTACGGACGGCATGGTGTCTGTGCGTTCTGATTCGAATGTGGTGGTACAGTCGATGGAAAAAGAGTTCACTAAGAATGAGCAATATGCGCCGTTTTTACAGCAGGCTTTAAAGCTCGCAAAGCATTTCGACTTATTCTTCATCAAGTGGATCCCTGATTCCAGCAACCGTACTGCCGACAGTCTGGCCAGGCAGGCAATTCAGGTTCAAAAAAAGTCTAAAGGCTGAACTATTTTCAGAGTATCTAACCTAAAAAAGCGAAAGGATCCTAATCCCTTCGCTTTTTTCTATGCCTTCATAAATCGAATGCTGTTTTTATTTTCATCGTACAATACCCATTCCCTTGCCCCGACTACAGCACCCACATTGACAATCTGCTCATCTCCCGACAACAAAATGTCAGCCCCGAATGAAATCTCTTTCTCCACACCATTCTGCATATAGCCCGAGCGATGTGTATGACCGTGAAACACTAACGTCTCAGCAGGAAGATTATTCTTCAGCCAATCCGATTTTTCATCCGGTTTCCATTGATGGCCATGGATGACAACTCCTTTTCCTGCTTCCAGTGTTTCCGGCAGGCTCTGCAGCTTTTCACGCAATGATTCCGCTTGTTCTGTCAGCAATAGAATACGTTCTTCCTGATTGCCGTAAATGGAGGGAAAAGTGAGCAGATCATCCAAACGATCCGGATGTCTGATGACGTCTTCTACAGACGGATAAATCTGTCCTGTCAAATGTTTTTTGCTGACGGTGCACTCATACAGATCACCCGTACCGATCAATTTTGCATCCGGCGCTTCCCGAGAAATATGATCCAGCACCGCGTGCAGGTCTAAAAGGGAGGAATGGATATCCCCGAGTAACGCATACTGCAATTCGGTCAGCTCCTGTTAGTTCGACGTTTCGACCGGCGCATCTTCCTGTGAAATCCAATCACTGAAACTGCCGACATATAACTTTACATTGGAATAGCCTAAGTCTGTCAGCGCAGCAAATAAAGGTGAGGCGGTCACACCGCTTCCGCAATAGACGACAACAGGCTCTTCCGTCTTTGCTATCTTTTCCAGAGATCCGGCTGCGTTCTGGACATCATAACGACCATTGCATTTCAATTGTTCCCAATCAAAGTTACGTGCCGTTGGAATATGACCGGCCTTTTTATCAATCGGTTCGTTTTCACCGCTGTAACGCTCTTGCGCACGAGCGTCGATGAGCATTGCCTGTCCATTTCCAGCTGCTATCTCTTCCACTTCACGTCTGCTTGCATACAGCTGATCCTGCCAGTCCGGTTCAACCGACGACTGTGCAGGTGAAACGAACGTTTCATGATCGACAGGCACGCCTTTCTGCTTGAGCTCTTCATAGCCTTCAATTAAAATTCTGGCATTTGTAAATCCGCCATACTGCAGAATCCACCAGGCACGTGCAGCAAAAGGGCTGCCGCCTTCATCATAAATCAGAATCGTATCTTCCAGCTGCAAACCACTGGTACGGAACAATTTGGTCAGGCATTCTTTCGAAGGCAGCGGATGGCGTCCGCCGCCTTCAGATTCTGCAGATAGATCATCGGCTAAATCCCAGTGAACTGCATTTTGAATATGTTCTTCATTGTACTTTTCTTTTCCAAGATCCTTGTTTTGAAGAGAAAAGCGTGCATCGATCCATTTTGCATTTTCTGTCTGCGCTTTTTCAAAAGAAACAAATGCCTGCATTATTGAATCAGCTCCTCCTGACGAATTTTTTCATAAATGCTCTGCCATTGTTCAAGCTGTTCCGAACCATCAAGCAATGTGCGCTCTGATTC
Source organism: Sporosarcina sp. NCCP-2331 (assembly GCF_023707945.1). NCBI lineage: Bacteria > Bacillati > Bacillota > Bacilli > Caryophanales > Caryophanaceae > Sporosarcina > Sporosarcina sp. NCCP-2331. Next base: position 4,788 of record NZ_BRCD01000041.1, on the reverse strand, counting down.
AATCTGGACAAGACTTTCCTGCAATAAATGAACGCGCAGTGCTTCTGCTTCATCATCAATCCACAGGTCTGCCCATTTTTCAATTCTTTCCTTCTGTTCGCCTAAATAAGTTGACGCATCTTTCTTCAATATATCTTCGAGGCGTCCTCTAAGTATTTCCCTGTCCCCGCGCTCGAAAAACGTCTTTTGGTTTTTGAATGACTTATTCACTGCACTATATACACCCGGATCTTCATACGGCGTTTCAAACGACAACATATCCTGATCGTTTGGCTCATACGGAGAAGGCACGATGGATTGATCCATATCGGAAAGTACGCGGACTTCCATTCGCTGACGCTCCAGCAATTGCTTTTTCATATACTGCAGGATCCGTAAATTCGTTACTTTCAATTCCTGTGACAAATCAAATCCGACCATATTAACGGTTTCAGCGAGTGCGATTTTCAATGCCTTGTCAGTAGAGTTCTTCGCGAAAGTGGAAGGACTGTAGCCTTCCTTGAAGAAGTCGCTGAAACGCAGGAATACCCGCTGCAGAATATAATAGACAAGTTCACTTAATTCATCATGGGTTGCTTTAACCAATACTTCACTTGCATTCTTTTCAAAACGCTGTTTGATCGCCTGCTCAGCAGCAGCCAGCTCTTCCAGTCTCTCCGCTTTGCGTGAACGGTTCTGAATCGTGCGGTCAATCAGTGATGCCAGACGGCTGACCGTCTTCGTTGTCTCTTCTTCCAGTGCTTGCACAACTTGCGCACGCAAATCATGTTCAAGAAACGCGTAAAATTTCTCTTCGAAATGCTGCATTAGCGGATTCGGTTCATTGGATAATTTACCTTCCAATGCTTCCAGGCTTGATATTCCATGAACCCGCGGGTTACGGATGCCGAATTTCTGAAGTTCGCCGGCCACGAAGCTCTTCACTTCTTCCCCTTCTTCTTCATTGGAAGCCAAGTCGATCGCATTGACGATAAAGAACATCTTATCCAGTTCAAATGCATCTTTCACCCGGCCGAGCTGAATAAGGAATTCACGGTCTGCACGGGCAAACGCGTGATTGTAGTACGTCACGAATAAAATCGCATCGGCATTACGTATATATTCAAACGCCACATCGGTATGTCTCGCGTTGATGGAGTCCGCTCCCGGAGTATCAACCAGCGTAATGCCGTGGCGTGTCAGCGGGCTGTCATAGAAGAAATCGATCGACTCGACGAAACAGCTGCGGTCTTCCTGCGCCACAAACTTCGTGAATTCCTCGCGGTCCACTGTCAACGTTGTTCCGAGTGCAGAAGTATAAACAGGATAACCCTTTTTAAATGCCTGAATGAACGATTTATGGATATGCAGATTCTCATCTTCAAGCGGCTGTTTCAGCGCTTCATCCGTTTTGGCAAATGCTTCTTCCAGCGTTGCAATCCGGATGCCGAGCGCTTCAAATGACAACGCCACATCCTTTGTCATTGTTGCCTCATCTTTCAAATGGATATCCGCTGTATTATTCAGATGCTCTTCGCTCACCGGACGGATCCGGTTGATTGCGGCAGTCGTCGGATTCGGTGATACCGGCAATACTTTCTCACCGATTAATGCGTTTGAGAAAGAAGATTTCCCTGCACTGAATGCACCGAACAGAGCGACTGTGAACTCCTGTCCTTTCAAGCGGGCAGCTTTCGTCTGTAAGTAGGCTGCCGTTTCGGCAAACCCTGGAATGGTATGAACTGAGTCGGCGATATGCTGAGCATATGCGATCGCTTTTTCCGCATCAACGAATTGCCGCTCTTCTTCTTCCTGATCTTCTGCCTGCTCTTCTGTATTCGCTTTTTCTTTTTGCTGATCTGCTACATAATCCACCGTTTCAATTTCTTTCGGTTTCTGCCACTCCGCCAGCAATTGATCGCGGCCGATTCTTGTCGGAGCAGACGGGTTATCAATTTCTTTATCCACCCACTCCAAGCGTTCCTGCCATTTATTCACTTCTTTGATAGCATCCACTTTTTCCTGGAGCGTCTCAATTACCGCAGCCAGGGGTCCAGATTGTTCTCCTCCTGCTGATTTTGCGATGACGGACATTTCTTCTTTCCATTTATCTGTTTTACGCTTATAAACCAGATGGATGGCCCGCTTCATTTGCTCAGTATAATTGAGAATTGTTTCGCCTGTAATGATTTCTGCCACATGCAGCTGTTCGTCCACTTCATTAAACGGCAGCGACAAATCCATTGCGTCAATTGCAAGTGAGCGTTCATCCGTGAAAATCCCTGCTTGCTTCAACGATTCTTTCATCAAAGATTTCATGTAAATTTCAATTTGCGTATGCGCAAGGCCTGAAATATTATCATCTAACTTCTGACGGCGTCTATCCCGTTCTTCCTGCGTTTTTTTTGCGCCGAATAAAAGCCCTACTTTAAACTTCGGAGACTTGGCTTCAAGATAATCCTTTAATAGCTCGCGTGTTTCAAATGGTGCCAGTCCGGCATTCGACAATAATTCATTGCGCTCTTTTTCAAAGTTGATATAAAATTCATCGCCTGATAAAAGCTCCATCCGCTTTTTCGCTTCTTTTAAATCTTGATTAAGCTCTTCATACTGCGACCATTCATTTTCGTTTACCGTGTCAGCATAATTTTCTTTGACATCATTGACTTGCTGCTTCAGGAAAGATACATGCTCATCTTTCAATTTACGCAAGGATTGATCGATATTTTCTTCAAAGTTTTCTTCACGGTGTTCAATCGAACCGTCAACAATCGCCTTCACTTTCGCAAAGTCATTATGAGGGTGATCAAGTTCTTTCAGAGATGTATAGAAAATCCCTTTTGGCTCCACTCCCCATAATTTGAAAGAATCTTCGACGGACTGCTTAAATGCACCGAATGACAATTCGCTGTCGCGGTGCTTATCGATCTGATTGATAATTAAGTATACATTGCTGTTATAACGCATCAATTCTTTTGTGAAACGAAAATTCATTTCTGACTGCACATGGTTATAATCCATCGTATAAAATACTAAGTCTGCCAAGTGCAAAGAGGATTCAGTCGACAATCGGTGTGCATCATCCGTCGAATCCACTCCCGGCGTATCCATAACGGTAATACCTTCAGGCAAATTCGATTCTGTGTGGCCGATTTCTACTAATGAAACCGCCGCTCCGTCTTTACTGAACGCTTTCACGGCTTCAGAGAAACCATGACCGCTGAATTTGACCGCGCTTCCATCGACACGATGAATAATTGCGAAGTCTTCATCTGCTTTATGTACTTTCACGATATTCGCGCTTGTAGGAATTGGACTTGAAGGCAGCAAATCATCCCCGGTCAGTGCATTGATCGTAGAAGATTTACCGGCAGAAAAGTGGCCGGCGAAGGCAATCGTATATTCTTTCGATATGATTTTATTGGCAAGCAAAGTGGTTTTAGTTTTTCTTTCATCATCTTCATTGGTTGAGAAAATCTGTCCGTATGTGGCAGATCGCTGTAAAAATTCATGGTTTGTAGACATAATCGTCGTCCTTTCAATTTAACTCACCCTATCATACCATTAATGGACAATTAAATAGAAGTTAACTTTTTTGGGTCTTCACCTAAATCGGTTCTTGACAACTTATCGTGTATGTATTGCGAAAATTATGCTGCAGTTTAAACCCGCTTCGGCGCTGGGGGATTGCCTTACGCAGTGAGCCTACTGGCAAAGAGCGCGCCAGCAGTCTCACTGCAACGGCCGACCCCGCAGTTGCGCCTTCGCTAGTGTTGGAGAATGTATGTCATGCTGCTTTTTTGCGGAGTAGCGAGTTAAGTTGGTGTGTTTTCGTTTCTCAACTTTGTAAACGTATTGATCAAAAGAATCTTAGCCTTTGTGGAATAATAAGTATTGCATGAAATACTTCACCTATCGTAATAGTCCCAAATAGTATGTTCATACTGCCACCCCATAAAAAGTATTGAAACACCAGCCAGTGTACCGAAGTGGAAGGCGGCGACTCCCGGAGGATCAGCCCGATAGGATGAGACAACTAAAGGGAGCGAAGCGACCAGTTGGCTCACCGAGGGCCCTCCGGAACGCGTCCGCCTGGAACGTAGGGAAACGGTACCCTCCCACTTACCATCCTATACTGCGCAATCACACTCAAATCTCAAACTGCTCAGAAATATGCTGTCAAGCACATGTTTTGGTGATGAGCCTCTTTTCTACCCTCACAAATTTTTATATAGGCTTTTAGCCGTCATTAGTGATATGATTGTACTACTATTAATTATTAGAAAGGGTGTTTCGACAGATGAGTACTGCTACAAATGTGCAAAAAGTATTAAATGCAACCATTTCTTCGCTTACAACAGTAATCCCTATAAAATTCCAGGTTCTCTCACCTGCTTTAATTCAGCAACCTTATGAACAGAGGGAAATCAGTGTCTTGATTGGTTTGATCGGCAATATGAAAGGCCGTTTGATTGTAGAACCGACTAACGAGATCATCGATAAAATCGGACAGGCAATGTTCGGCATGCATATCGAAGGGGAAATGGCTGAATCATTCACAGGCGAGCTCGGCAATATGATTGCGGGCAATCTGTGTACGATACTTGAAAAAGAAGGGATGATCCTTGATATCTCTCCGCCAACCGTACTTACTGGAAAAACCAAATTTTACGGATTCAAACAGGCATTCAAAATTCCCGTGCAATTTGAAGACGGCGAATTACTCAACCTTCTGCTGACCATCGATGAAGAAAATTAAAGTCACCTATACTTTGTTTTAAGCACAAGCTAAAAAGCGCACAAACATTG
>NZ_BRCD01000040.1:0-19951 GCF_023707945.1 Sporosarcina sp. NCCP-2331 | reverse complement strand
TAATAGAAAGGTGAAGCCGGCAGGCTTTTGGAGTTATAGACAAAAGAAAAGACACGACACTGTGCAGCGAGAAGGACGGGGAGTGATGGAGTGCAAGGAAGCGAGCCGCTGTGACTCGAAGCGTATAATATACGCGAGACTCGCAAGCGGGGAAGCTGACGCAGTCAATCCGCCGCTCTCCGTTCTTCGCAGCCCCGAACACGGAAGGTAAGCTCGTGCGCCGATGGTAGTTGGGGGTTTCCCCCTTGCGTGCGTAGGACGTTGCTGGGCACGAAGCCATTCCTTATGGGGAGTGGCTTTTTTGTGCATTCGGGGAGGAAATGTGTATGTGCAAAGTGAAAGTTATCATCGCGCAGCAAGAAGTGAAGGAGTATGAAACCAATCACCCTAAGGCTTGTTTGATCATACATTCCCTTCAAACGCTCCTAGCCTTCTGACCGCTGATCATACACCCTGCGCTCGTGCTCATTCTCTCCCTGCCAGTGATCATGGACCTGCCGTACTTGATCATACACCTTACGTCTGTGCTCATGGAGAGATAAATCACCCGTTCTCTTGCGCCGGAAACCTGAAGCAGTTTTTCATTGGTTCGGCTGGCTGCAGAGTTGGTTCGGTGGCAGAGGTGTTTGGTTCGCCGGCAGGGTACTATGGTGCGGAAGAAGTTCGCTTTGGTGCGGCAGATACGCAGATTGGTTCGCTGACCGGCATTATTGGCTCGCCTGCAGGCACAATGGATTTCAAGTCCATTCTAATTCATGCTTGAATTAGCGGTAAACATATGGCCCTCTCTGGATTCAGGAAGATCTTCCAGCGTTGCTTCAGGGGCAGACACCTATATTTCGCTGAGACAGGATACTGGGTTTCTTCATGAAATTCAGTTACAGTGAATAAAACGAAACGAGGCGATTCAATTATGACGACTGTTTATGATTTCACCGTAAAAACGACTGGCGGGGAAGAGAAACTGCTGCGGGAATATGAAGGAAAGCCGATGATTATTGTGAATACAGCAAGCAAGTGCGGCTTTACGAAGCAGTTTAAGGAACTCCAGCAAATGTATGAAGAATATAAAGATCAGGGACTTGTGATTCTTGGTTTTCCGTCTGATAACTTCAATAATCAAGAGTTTGATAATATTGATGAAACCGTGGAGTTTTGTCAAATAAATTACGGGGTGTCTTTTCCGATATTCGCAAAAGTTGATGTAAAAGGGGATAAAGCGGAGCCTTTATTCGAATACTTAACAGATCAGCAGAAAGGTGTGCTCACTGAGGGGATTAAATGGAACTTTACAAAGTTTTTAATTGACCGGGACGGGCAGGTTGTTGATCGTTTTGCACCTCAGACGAATCCACTGAAAATGCAGAAGTCAGTTGAAAAATTGCTTGATAAATAATAAGAATAAATAGTTTACGGCGAACTGCCTTGACACGTTTCATTGGCGCTGATAACCTTTTAATAATATTCACTGACAATAGTAATTTTAGGAGGCAGAAAGTTCATGTGGGAATCAAAGTTTTCTCGAGAAGGTCTGACGTTTGATGATGTATTATTGGTGCCGGCTGCATCGGATGTGCTGCCGAAAGATGTTTCAATGTCTGTCAGTTTAACGGAGCAGATTCAGTTGAACATTCCGATTATCAGTGCGGGAATGGATACCGTAACTGAATCCAAGATGGCAATTTCTATGGCTCGCCAAGGCGGGGTGGGTGTGATTCATAAGAATATGAGCATTGAAGAGCAAGCAGAGCAGGTTATTACGGTAAAGCGCTCGGAGAATGGGGTTATTAAGAATCCATTTTTCCTGACCCCGGAACATCAAGTGTTTGATGCAGAGCATTTAATGGGAAAATACCGCATTTCCGGTGTCCCGATTGTGAATAATATGGAGGAGAAGGTACTGGTTGGTATTTTAACGAATCGGGATCTTCGATTTATTCAGGACTATTCGATCCTCATTGATGAAGTCATGACGAAGGAAAAATTAGTGACGGCTCCTGTAGGAACAACTTTAGAAGAAGCAGAGAAAATGCTGCAGCAGTACAAAATCGAGAAACTGCCAATTGTGGATGATAAAGGAATCCTGAATGGTTTGATTACGATTAAAGATATTGAGAAGGTTATTGAGTTCCCGAATGCGGCAAAAGATCAGGCTGGTCGTTTGCTGGTCGGAGCAGCTGTCGGGGTAACTGTTGATACAGCTACTCGCGTAGAGAAGCTCGTGCAGGCAGAAGTAGACCTGATCGTAATTGACACAGCTCACGGGCATTCTAAGGGTGTTTTGAATACGGTGAAGGATATCCGTGCACAATACCCTAAACTTGCAATTGTTGCGGGAAATGTAGCGACAGCGGAAGCGGCAGAAGCTCTTTATGAAGCTGGCGCTGACGTAGTGAAAGTCGGCATCGGACCTGGTTCTATCTGTACAACACGTGTAGTTGCGGGTGTCGGAGTACCTCAGATCACTGCGATTTATGAATGCGCCTCAGTGGCACGAAAACTGGGCAAAACAATTATTGCAGACGGCGGTATTAAGTATTCAGGTGATATCGTCAAAGCACTTGCTGCCGGCGGACATGCTGTAATGCTCGGAAGTTTATTGGCAGGTACGACGGAAAGCCCGGGAGAGTCTGAAATATTCCAGGGACGACGCTTCAAAGTATATCGCGGCATGGGTTCTGTTGCAGCGATGGAACAAGGCTCGAAAGACCGTTATTTCCAGGAAGACCAGAAGAAATTGGTACCTGAAGGCATTGAAGGACGCATGCCGTATAAAGGACCCTTGGCAGATACGATTCATCAGCTGGTAGGCGGCATTCGTTCCGGTATGGGGTATTGCGGTTCAAAAGACTTGGAAGCACACCGTGAAAATGCACAGTTCATTCGCATGACCGGGGCAGGCTTGCAGGAAAGCCACCCGCACCAAGTGCAGATCACAAAAGAAGCTCCGAACTACTCTGTACGCTAAGAAGTTGATAGTGATTGGTAGTTAGGTATACGTACCTTCTGCCAATCTTATGTTATTACACCTTTCTTCGTCACTTTTCATGGGCGAAAAGGTGTTTTTTTTAGGATAAAGATACATGAGAAGATGCGAATATGTTACACTGATTTTTGATATTGTCAATACGGGGGTATAATGAGTGAAAAAGGGTACTAGAAGATGGCTGGCAGCGTTGATCGTGCCGATGATGTTATGGATGACAATCGGTGTGAATACGCAGGCGGCAAATGCAGAATCTTCATTGGGGATTCATGTGGACGGAGCAATTTTAATTGACGCGGACAGTGGAAAAGTTTTATATGAAGAGAATGCTGATCAGCCACTTGGAATCGCAAGTATGACGAAGATGATGACAGAATACTTGATGTTTGAGGCACTGGAAGAAGGTACGATTTCCTGGGATCAGGAATATCGCGTGAATGGCTATACATACGCTGTGTCGCAGGATCGCCGTTTGAGCAATGTGCCTCTTCGCCGTGACGGTACGTATACTATCCGTGAACTTTATGAAGCAGTGGCTATTTATTCAGCTAACGCGGCAACGATCGCAATTGCAGAAACGATTGCCGGTACGGAAGCCGAATTCGTGAAACTGATGAATGCCAAGGCGGAAGAGTTCGGATTAAAAGATTATAAATTTGTCAATTCAACTGGTTTAAATAATAAAGAATTGCAGGGCATGCATGCGGCAGGTACGGGAGAGAATGATGAAAATGTCATGCCGGCCCGTTCTGTGGCTAAATTAGCTTATCACTTGCTGAAGGACTATCCGGAAGTGCTGGAAACAACAAAAATCAGCAAGAAGGTATTCCGTGAAGGTACAGATGATGCCATCAGCATGGCTAACTGGAACTTCATGCTGCCTGGACTGGTATATGAATATCCGGGAGTGGACGGACTGAAAACGGGTACGACGGAATTCGCCGGTCATTGCTTTACAGGAACAGCCACACGCGATAATAAGCGGGTGATTGCTGTGGTAATGAATGCGGTGGATACGAAGGGTGTAGGATCATACGAGGCCCGTTTCAATGCTACCCGCGCAATGTTTGACTACGGCTTCAGCCAGTTTTCAGAAACAGAACTTTTACCGGCGGGACACCAATTTAAGAAACAAGAATCGCTTGGTGTCATTAAAGGAAAAGAAAAGAAAGTGGCAATCGCTACAAAAGAACCTGTCAGTATGATGATCCGCAACAGTGATAAAAAAGAATACGAGCCTGAGCTTGTATTGGATGAAAAGCTGGTGAAGGATGGTAAGGTTCAAGCGCCAATTAAAAAAGGCACAGTAATCGGCCATGTGAAATTAGTGAAAAAAGAAGGCTCTGACTATGGCTTTATCGATGGGCAGACAGCGGGCACAGAAGTTGTCACGACAGAAGAAGTGAAGAAAGCAGGCTGGTTCTCTCTTACGATGGGAGCAATCGGTGATTTCTTCGCAAGCGCATGGAAGAGTTCAACTGGTTTTGTAAAAGGATTATTTAATTGACACATAATAAGCAGCGGACCTACTTAGTAGGCACCGCTGCTTTTTTAATTTTCCATGTTTCAAACAGCGCAAGAACTCCTGACCGAATCTCTTCTTCTGTCAAGCCGCCGAAGCCGATGAGAAACGATGGGTCGGTATGATTCGGTGACACCCGGTAGGTATCAAGACTGCGAATTTTTATCCCGGCCGCCAGTGCTTGGCCGAGCAATTCTTTTTCTGATTCTTTGCTGTGTACATGCAGCAGAATATGCATGCCTGCTTCATCTCCTGTGAATGAAACGTACGGCTCATACGCTTTGAGCATATCTGTTAGTGTCTGCATTTTTCGCCGGTAAATTTTCCGCATGCGGTTCAGGTGTCGGGAGAATTGTCCGTCTGCCATAAAGCGTGCAAGAATATGCTGATCGATCCGCGGCACCGATGAGGAATACGGAATGAATGCCTGCCGGTACTTGTCGAGCAGCATCGGCGGCAGCACCATATAGGCAATCCGCATCGATGGCATCAGGGATTTAGTAAAAGTGCTAAGGTAAATGACATTTTCACCTTTGTCCATTCCCTGCAAGGAAGGAATCGGGCGTCCGCGATAACGAAATTCACTGTCGTAATCATCTTCAATAATGAAAAATTCCGAATTAGTAGCAGCCCAGTTCAGAAGGGCAGTCCTGCGTGCTGCTGACAGTACTGTACCGGTCGGAAACTGATGAGACGGGGTAACATAAGCTATGGAGGCATCAGAGCGTTGAAGAGCCTTTACATCCATTCCTTCATTATCCACGGCAATGGGAACTGTCTGCCGATAGTTTTCAGAAAATACATGCCGTGTCATCAAGTAGCCAGGGTCTTCAATGGCATAGCGCGCATCCCTGCCAAGTATTCGGATAATCAGCGGCAGCAGCTGCTCTGTGCCGGAACCGATAATGATCTGTTCCGGTATACAGTCGACCCCGCGAGAGTGATATAAATACCGGGCAATTTCCTGCCGCAGTTCCAGGTCGCCGTGCGGATCACCGAGCAGCAATAAATGGGAGTGGGATAAGTCCATAATATCGCGTGCATATTTCCGCCAGGCTGCGAAAGGGAAATGTTCCGTATCGACTGCACCTGCTGAAAAGTCATAATGAATGGGTTCTGCTGCAGCTGCAGCTTGTACGGGCTCTGATTTCATTGGCTGGACGTAAGCGAGCTCTTCAATAGCCTGTACAAAATAACCTTTCCGCGGTTCTGCCGCAATGAAACCTTCTGCAGTCAGCTGGTCATAGGCCATTTCAATGGTAGTCTGGCTGACGTTTAAAAAATCTTCAAGCTGCCGTTTGGAAGGCAGTTTCATACCGACCGGGAATTTTCCGCCGATGATGTCCTGCTTTACCTGATTGTATATTTGCTGATAAAGCGGCGTAACAGATTTCTTCTGCAGCTCGATAAAGATCATATCCATCATATTATTCTCCTTCTGACTACTTCATTTAATAAAGATCTGGCTATTTCCATGTGGTCAATTTCCATTATACTGAAAATATAGAAAAGGAGGAAGGGAAATGAATTTTAGATACGGAGGCGTCATTATGGACGTCATTAATGCAGAACAGGCAAGAGTAGCAGAAGCGGCAGGGGCAGTAGCCGTCATGGCATTGGAGCGGGTGCCTTCAGATATCCGGGCTGCCGGCGGTGTGGCGAGAATGGCAGATCCGCGTATTGTGGAAGAAGTACAGCAGGCGGTATCTATTCCGGTCATGGCAAAAGCGCGCATCGGGCATATTTCGGAAGCGCGTGTACTGGAGTCGCTCGGCGTAGACTTTATAGATGAAAGTGAAGTGCTGACACCGGCTGATGACGAATTTCATTTGTTGAAGAGCGAGTTTAAGGTACCATTCGTCTGTGGTGCCCGTAATTTAGGAGAAGCGGCCCGCCGTTTAGGGGAAGGGGCGAAAATGCTGCGGACAAAAGGGGAGCCGGGAACGGGTAATATTGTCGAAGCTGTACGTCATTTGCGTATGATTAATGCACAGGTCAATAAAGTGGTGCATATGAGCAAAGATGAGCTGATGACAGAAGCCCGCAATCTTGGTGCATCGTATGAAGTTCTGCTGGCGATAAGAGAAACCGGACGTCTGCCGGTTGTTAATTACTCAGCCGGCGGTGTGGCGACTCCGGCTGACGCTGCCTTGATGATGGAACTGGGAGCAGACGGTGTATTTGTTGGTTCGGGAATTTTTAAATCTGAAAATCCGGAAGCTTTCGCCCGTGCGATTGTACAGGCGACAGAAAACTTCAAGGACTACAGTTTGGTGGCGGAGCTGTCTAAAGGAATCGGCACGCCAATGAAAGGCTTGGATATTTCCAAGCTTGCGGAAAGTGAATTAATGGCCATCCGCAGTTCCTGAATAGAGGAAGCTCCCTGTGGGTATGCAGGGAGCCTTCGTTCTTTACTTGATTAATCGCAGACGTATAGTATAATGAGAATAATTTCATACACATCACGATGATAGGAAGCAGTAGCAAATGTGTTTTTTCTAAGAGAGCCGGCAAATGGTGAGAACCGGTAAAAGACCGTTGTGAATCCGTCCTGGAGCAGCAGAACTGAAAGCAGTAGGTTCTTGCCGGTCAGTTGAGCCGATATCTCAAACAAGTGGGCTTTTTCAAGTCAATTTGGGTGGCAACGCGGGTAGTTCTCGTCCCTTCTTTTATAGGGGATGGAGGGCTTTTTTTATTTGTATTCGGCTAAGAACCGCATTCATGACAGGACCAAACTGGTGATGTGAAACAATTATTAGGAGGCGATTTGCATGTTGGACAGTAAAGTATTGCGTTCAAATTATGAAGAAGTAAAGGAAAAACTCAGTAAACGGGGCGAAGACTTAACGGACTTCGAAAAGTTCGGCGGGCTGGATGAAAGGCGCCGTCAGATTCTATCTAAAGTGGAAGTTCTGAAAGCGGAGCGCAACGAAGTTTCTCAGCAAGTTGCACAAATGAAGCGCAACAAAGAGAATGCAGATGAAGTCATCGCGAAAATGCGCGAAGTCGGAGAAGAAATCAAAGAATACGATACAGAGCTTGCGAAAGTCGAAGAAGAACTGAATCATGTCGTCATGAGTATTCCAAATATCCCACATGACAGTGTGCCGGTCGGTGACAGTGAAGACGATAATGTAGAAGTACGCACATGGGGCGAGAAGCCGGCGTTCGATTTTGAACCGAAGCCGCATTGGGAAATCGGCACAGACTTGCAGCTGCTTGATTTTGAACGTGCCGCAAAAGTAACAGGCAGCCGTTTTGTATTTTATCGCGGTCTGGGTGCCCGGCTTGAGCGGGCATTGATCAACTTCATGATGGACCTTCATCAAGATCAGCACGGCTATGAAGAAATGCTTCCGCCTTATTTGGTGAACCGTGCGAGCCTGACGGGTACAGGGCAGCTTCCGAAGTTTGAGGAAGATGCATTCTTAATTGAAGAAGAAGACTACTTCCTGATCCCGACGTCAGAAGTGCCGGTAACGAATTTTTACCGCGATGAAATTTTAGACGGAGCAAAACTGCCGCAGGCTTTCGCAGCATACAGCACAAATTTCCGTTCTGAAGCAGGTTCTGCGGGCCGTGATACACGCGGGTTGATTCGTCAGCATCAGTTCAATAAAGTGGAGCTGGTACGTTTCGTCAAGCCGGAAGATTCTTATGATGAGCTGGAAAAATTAACAGGACATGCTGAACGTGTTCTGCAGCTTCTTGAATTGCCGTACCGTGTTCTGAAAATGTGTACAGCGGATTTAGGATTCACAGCTGCCAAGAAGTACGACTTGGAAGTATGGATTCCAACGCAGAATGTCTACCGTGAAATTTCTTCTTGTTCAAACTTTGAAGATTTCCAGGCACGGCGCGCTTCTATCCGTTTCCGCCGTGAAGCAGGAGCAAAGCCTGAATATGTTCATACACTGAACGGCAGCGGTTTGGCTGTAGGCCGTACAGTAGCTGCTATCTTGGAAAACTACCAGCAGGAAGACGGTTCAGTCGTGATTCCAGAAGTATTGCGTCCATATATGGGCGGAAAAGAAAAAATCGAAGCACCAAAATAACAAGAAGGAAGCCTGCCGCAAAGTGAATGAACTCACTCTTGCCGGCCAGCTTCCTTCTTTGCTTCTTTTCGTTTTTGGCGAAGTGCACGGAAGAAATCCGTCAGTATCCGACCGCAATCCTCTGCCAGTATGCCTTCTGTTACTTCACACTGATGATTGAACCGTTCATCGTTCAGCAAGTGATAAAAAGTATGGACACAGCCGCCTTTTGGATCCCGTGCACCGTATACAACACGTGGAATCCGGGATTGTAAAATGGCGCCTGCACACATAGGGCAGGGTTCCAGTGTGACGTATAAAACAGTATCTTCCAATCGCCAGCTGCCAATCGTTTCACACGCCTGCTGAATGGCAGTTAGCTCTGCATGCGTTACAGCATTTTGCGATGTTTCACGGAGGTTATGTGCCCGCGCGATCACTTGTCCGTCATGTACGATAACTGCGCCGATAGGTACCTCATGCAGTTCTGCTGCCATCTGCGCTTCTTCCAATGCCAAACGCATATAGTATTGATCATCTTTCATCTGTTTGTTCACTCCTTATGAACAGTTTAGCATGTAGAAAACAAAATAGAAATTGCCATTGTTCCACGTGAAACATTAGAATATCCAGCATCCAATGAATACAAATCTGTCTCAATTATTTATCCTGGCATACTGCTGAATATGCTAAAATAGAACATGCAACTATATCGGAAGGGTGATTACTACGTGTTTGTACCATTCATTGCTGTAGAAGGGCCCATCGGTGCAGGAAAGACGACACTGACTGCAGCGATTGCCGAGACATTCAGCTATCAAAAGCTGCAGGAAATCAGCAGTGAAAATCCTTTTTTGGATCAATTTTATCAGGACAGAGAGAAGTGGAGCTTCCAAACAGAAATGTTTTTTCTCTGCAATCGATATGAACAATTAAAACAAATCAATAAAGACTATATATCAGCTGGTATCCCAGTCGTGGCGGATTATCATGTTTTCAAAAATATGCTATTTGCCCAACGCACGTTAGAAACACAGGACTTTGCCAAGTATAAAGAAATATACCGTATTTTGACGAAGGATTTACCGATGCCGAATATCGTCATTTCATTGTCTGCATCGCTGTCCGCCCTGCAGGAACGTATTGATCAGCGCGGCCGTTCGTATGAGGCAGATATGGATTTGGATTATTTGCAGCAGCTCTCCGATGACTACCGTTCGTACATACCGGAATTTGAGCAGACACATCCTGACATCTCTGTGCTTCATATAGATGGAAATCAAATGGACTTTGTCCGAAATAAAGAAGATATGAAGACGATACTCGCCCGGATTGAAGCGGCGGTACAGGAAGGTATGAAACTGAATGAAATCACATGAAATCCCAATGAACAGTGTTTTTGCAGTGGCGGGCATGGTAGGGGCAGGGAAGTCCACGATGACTCAAGCCCTGGCCTCACGTCTAGGTTTTCAGGCATCTTTTGAAAATGTGGCGGAGAATCCGTATTTGGAGCGTTTTTACAGTGACTTTGAACGCTGGAGTTTTCATTTGCAAATTTTCTTCTTAGCGGAACGCTTTAAGGAGCAAAAACGGATTTTTGAAGATGGCGGCGGCTTCGTTCAGGATCGTTCAATTTATGAAGATGTAGGAATTTTTGCGAAGATGCACGCTGATGAAGGAACGATGGATCCTGTCGATTACGCGACCTATCTCGAATTGTATGACGCAATGGTGATGACTCCTTATTTCCCTCATCCTGACGCATTAATCTATTTAGAAGGTTCATTGGAATCAATTTTGGAACGTATTGAAAAACGGGGCAGGGATATGGAACTGCAGACCTCCCGCAGCTATTGGGAAGAGATGTATCATCGCTACGAGAGTTGGATTTCTACATTTACAGCTTGTCCGGTTATTCGTTTGAACATTGAGAACTATGATTTACTTGAAAATGAGCAGGATATTGACCTGATCATCGAGAGAATAGCAGCTGTCATCAAAAAAGAGACGGCATCCGGTAACTGATGCCGTCTTCTGTCTATCAATGAGCAGGAACTTCTGAGAAAAATTCTTTATACAGTTCGCGAAGCACAAGGTTTTCATCCTGTTCCTGAATACCGAACACCAAACTGACTTCTGATGAGCCTTGATTGATCATTTCGATATTGGCGCCTGTTCTTGCAATAGCAGATGCTGCGCGTGCGGCTAAGCCTCTTGTATGGCGCATGCCTTCTCCAACGAGTACGACCATGGAATAGTCTTTTTGGAAGTGTACATCGTCGGGATGTAATTCCTGTTCAATGCGTGATATGATACGAGCTTCCTTTTCTTCACACAAATGCTCACTCTTGATAATGACGGACAAGTTGTCGATTCCGGAAGGCGTATGCTCGTACGGAATCTCTTCTTCTTCCAAGATCTGCAGCAAGTGACGCCCGAAACCGATTTCGAGGTTCATCAAATATTTATCGACGAATAAAGTGGAAAATCCTTTATCTGCCGCGATACCGACAACCGGCTGAATCGTGTTATCACGGTTTCGCAAAATCATTGTACCTGGAGCACTTGGGTTATTTGTATTCTTGATGCAGACAGGAATCGAGTGACGGAATGCAGGAACCAATGCTTCTTCATGAAAGACAGAGAAGCCGGCGTATGCCAGTTCACGCATTTCACGGTACGTTACGGTCTCGATTGCACGGGGGTTTTCGATAATCGTTGGATTTGCCGCGAAAACGGAATCCACGTCAGTGAAATTTTCATAAAGTTCTGCGTTCGTTGCTGCAGCTAACAGTGCACCTGTAATGTCGGATCCGCCGCGGTTGAATGTACGTAATGTTCCGTCTTCTGTATAGCCAAAAAAGCCTGGAAATACGATAATTTCATTACGGTCGCGAAGCTTAGAAAGTTTTGCGTTTCCTTCAGGCAGTGCGCGAACTCGTTCGGGACGGTGATTGACCAGCAATCCGCCTTCGCGGGGATTAACATACTCTGCCTGCATTCCGATATGACGAAAATAGGCAGCAATTAATTTGGCATTATTGTCTTCACCCGCAGCCTTCAGACTGTCAATGTAGAGAGCCTCGTCAGATTGATCTTTCTTCAGACGTCTAATTATATCCTGCTCGATTACTTGGGAAATTTCTTCACCCATACCAAGGCCCCTTGCAATCTCGTGATAACGGCAGACCACTTTCTGCAATGCCTCGTCTGTATCTTCACCAGCCAGCGATGTGTCGGCAAGTTCAATAAGAAGGTCAGTTACTTTAATATCGTCTGAAGACCGTTTTCCCGGTGCTGAGACGACAACAATTTTTCTTGCCGGGTCTGAGGCGACAATATCAACTACTTTACGGATTTGTTCTGCGGATGCGACGGACGTCCCGCCAAATTTACAAACTTTCATTAATTACCAGATCCTATTCTAATTTAAGATTATCTTTCTATTATTTTTAGAAGATTCATGAAAACGGGTTGTTATTAAAGGCAGAATTCTCTATAATTGTCCTTATACGAAGAACGATTGTTTTTTCATAGTGTACATATAGTTAGGAGAATCGTCAAATGAAAAATGAAATTAATATTGGTCTGCTAGGTTACGGAGTCGTAGGAAGCGGCGTGGCAACCATTTTGCATAACCATCAGGAAGACTTGCGGCATAAGCTTGGAGTTCCCGTATCAATTAAAAAGGTAGTAGTGAAAAACTTAGACAAAAAACGCAATGGCGTCATACCGAAAGAAATGTTCACCACCTCGCTGGATGAGGTGCTTGATGATCCTGAAATCGATTTGGTCATTGAAGTAACGGGCGGTTCATCTGAAGCGATCCGCCGTTCATTGGAAGCGGGCAAAGGTGTCGTGACAGCAAACAAGGACGTGATGGCTGAATCAGGACCTGAACTGCTGAAGCTGGCGGATGAAAAAAAATGCGACTTATTATATGAAGCGAGTGTCGGCGGCGGTATCCCGTTGATCCGTACATTAGAAGACGGATTGGCATCCGACCGGATCACTGCACTGACAGGGATTGTCAACGGAACGACTAACTTCATTCTAACAAAGATGAAGGATGAAAATAAGACATATGAAGACGCATTGGCAGAAGCAACAGAATTAGGCTTTGCGGAAGCAGATCCTTCTGCAGATGTGGATGGGCTGGACGCAGCGCGTAAAATGGTCATTCTGGCATCTTTGTCATTCTCTACAGAAGTGCATATTGATGACGTATTTATTCGCGGTTTGAAAGAAATTAAAGATGGCGATCTGCAGCTTGCCGAGCAGTTTGGCTATACAATTAAAATGACCGGATCTGCAAAGAAGGATGAAGACGGAATTGAAGTGGCTGTAGAGCCTGTGTTCGTACCAAATACTCACCCGCTTGCAACCGTCAATAATGAATTTAACGCAGTATACGTATATAGTGATGCAGTAGGCGAGACAATGTTCTACGGACCTGGCGCAGGCTCGTTGCCGACAGCTACCTCTATAACGGGTGATGTAGTGGCGGCATGCCGCAATATATTGCTTGGCGTCAACGGCAAGAGAGAGCATGCACCGCAGTATGAGCGCCAGGTAAAAACAGATGATCAGAAGTTTGCACGCTATTTCCACCGCATCACAGTTCGTGATGAAGTAGGAGTATTAACAGAGCTGACATCGATTTACAGTCACCATAAAGCAAGCCTGGCTACAGTCGTTCAGGATTCTGAAATCCATGAAGAAGGTGCAGACTTGGTTTTCATTACACATAAGATTTCACGTCAGCAGCATCTAGATATTTTACAAGACTTAAAAGAGACACCAGCGGTCATTGACATTTCCAGTCATTACCGGGTGGAAGGAGAATAATTGATTATGAGAAGATGGAACGGATTGATCGAAGAATATAAAGAGTGGCTGCCGGTCACAGAGAATACACCTGCACTGACATTGCAGGAAGGGAACACACCTTTGATTTACCTGGAAAACCTTTCAAAGCAATGGGGAATTAATATCTATGTAAAAACAGAAGGTACAAATCCAACAGGTTCATTCAAAGACCGCGGAATGGTGATGGCGGTTGCGAAAGCAAAAGAAGAAGGAAAAACAGCATTGATCTGTGCCTCAACTGGCAATACATCTGCTGCAGCGGCGGCCTACGGTGCGCGTGCGGGGATGCGTACGATTGTTGTAATTCCGGAAGGACGCATCGCGCTCGGTAAATTAGCGCAGGCAAAAATGTATGGAGCAGAAATCGTGGCGATCGAAGGAAACTTTGACGAAGCGCTGCGCATGGTCCGTGAACTTGGCGAAGGAAAAATCGCATTGGTAAACTCTGTGAATCCTTACCGTTTAGAAGGACAGAAGACGGTAGCTTTCGAAGCAATCGAGCAGCTTGGAAAAGTTCCGGATATCTTCGCATTGCCTGTCGGGAATGCAGGAAATATCTCGGCTGCATGGAAAGGCTTCAAAGAGTATGCCGAGAAAAAAGGCACAGGCACGCCAAAGCTATTGGGTGTACAGGCAGACGGTGCAGCGCCGATCGTTTATGATCGTGTATTTGAAGAGCCTGAAACAGTGGCGACGGCAATCCGTATCGGTAATCCGGCAAGCTGGCACTTGGCAACTCAGGCATTAGAAGAATCCGGCGGCGATATCCTGTCTGCTACAGATGAAGAGATCCTGGAAGCATACCAATTGCTTGCTGCAACAGACGGAATCTTCGCAGAACCTGCTTCTTGCGCAACGATCGCAGGGATTAAAAAGCGTCTAGATGCCGGACTGATTGAAAAAGGCACAACGATTGTCGGGATCCTGACAGGTAACGGTCTGAAAGATCCTGAGACGGCGATCAACGTAAACTCAGACAAGCCATTAATGACGAATGAACAGTTCGATAACTTCTTGAAAGAATTGAAAGAGGGGAACGACTAATGACAGAAGCCGGTTTTTCAGTGACCGTGCCAGCCACTACGGCGAATCTCGGACCCGGCTTCGATCATTTAGGTCTTGCCCTTTCACTTAAAATGACTATAGAAGCAACACCGGCTCCAGCCTGGCATCTTCAATATCAAGATAAAGAATATGCCTCCCTGCCGACAGATGAAACGAATCTGATCGTGCAGACCATCCAGCAGACTGCTGCGCGTTATGATCAGACAGCCGCGCCGCAAAAACTTGTTATCTACTCGGATATCCCGTTGGGAAAAGGTCTCGGAAGCAGTGCAACGGCGATTGCCGCCGGGATTGAGATTGCGAATGAACTTTCTGATCTGCAGCTGTCGAAGCTCGATAAACTCCGCATTGGCAGTGAGATGGAGGGACATGCAGACAACGTCACAGCTGCATTGCTCGGGGGAATGACGGTTTCTTACTTCACTGAAGAAGAAATGGAAGTCCTGACTTTTCCGGCACCGCCGATTGGTGTAGTGATCATGGTTCCGCCAGTTGCTCTGAAAACGGAAGCTTCCCGCGGGCTGCTTCCAGAGTATCTGACCCATAAAGAGGCGATTCGGGGGAGTGCGGCGGGCAGTTTAATGACAGCTGCGATTGCAAATTCGGACTGGGTTACAGCAGGAAGAATGATGGAACGCGATATTTATCATGAACCGTACCGTAAGATCGGTTTTCCTGACTTCGATGAAATACGTTCAGCATGTCATGAAATCGGTGCATACGGCATGACGATCAGTGGAGCGGGGCCATCTCTGTTCATTGCGGTTCCGCCTGAAACGGAGCAGCAAGTGGCAGCTTTACTGGATCAGCGCTTTCCGCACTATCAGGCAATTGCCATGCAGCCGGCAGAAGATGGCGCATGCATTACAAAATAAAAACAGCATCCGGACACTTTCCCGGATGCTGTTTCTGTTTATAAGCAATAAAAAAACGTTACATCAAGTAACGTGCAGTGTCTAAAAATATGGCGGAGGAAGAGGGATTCGAACCCCCGCGGGCTTTAACACCCCTGTCGGTTTTCAAGACCGATCCCTTCAGCCGGGCTTGGGTATTCCTCCGTATTGGACAAGTAATACTATATCACGTTATGAAAAACGTGTCAACCGTTAACTATTAAGTTTTTTTATTTCATAAATGAAAAGCCGACTGCCATAAATCGCAAAGAAAAATTTGATTTTCATTCGCTGAAACCGTATAATAAGAAATGCCGTGCTAGGTGGGGAATTAGCGGTGCCCTGTAACTTGCAATCCGCTCTAGCAAGACTGAATTCCTTTTCTGAGGCTGTCCGCATGTAGGGTCTGCCTCTTGCACGTAGTGTTGACGTCTGGGTCCTGCGCAATGGGAACCCATGAATCATGTCAGGTCCGGAAGGAAGCAGCATTAAGTGGACTCTCTCATGTGCCGCGGGGCAGCCTAGTCCGAGCCAACGACAAGAGTAACGCTTATGTGCGGCAGTCGAAGAAAGGTGCACGGCTTTAATTAAACAATTCACTCGTCCGTTTTCAGAATGGACGAGTTTTTTATGTCTTCGAAATGGTGTATACTTCGAATGAGAACGTATTCAATGATAAAAGGGAGCGATTTACAATGGCGGAGAAACAAATGAACGTAGAAAGTTTTAATTTGGATCATACGAAAGTGAAAGCACCTTACATTCGATTAGCGGGAACTTCAGAAGGTATAAACGGAGATAAAATTTATAAATACGATATGCGTTTTTGCCAGCCGAATAAAGAGCATATGGATATGCCTTCTATTCATTCGCTTGAGCATATGATGGCGGAATTCAGCCGTGACCATTCGGATAAGATTGTTGATATCAGTCCGATGGGGTGCCAGACGGGCTATTATCTGGCAGTTATCAATCACGAAGATTACGAGGATGTCCTTTCTATAGTAGAGAAGACGCTGAATGACGTGTTAACAGCGACAGAAGTGCCTGCCTGCAATGAAGTGCAGTGCGGATGGGCAGCTAGCCACAGTCTAGAAGGTGCAAAGGAATTGGCACGCAATATGCTGGCTAAAAAAGATGAGTGGACAGAAGTTTTTGCGTAAAAACAACAAGAGTTTATCAAGTTGAACAAATGATTTATATGCTATAATAGAAGTATTATGCAATTGGAGAAAAGGGGGAAACGCAGTTGATTTATCAAGCATTATATCGTGCTTACCGACCGCAGGCTTTTAGTGAAATGTCCGGTCAGCAGGCAATCAAGCAAACACTGCAGAATACCCTTCTCCATCAGAAGACAACTCACGCCTATTTGTTTTCAGGCCCGCGCGGAACAGGGAAGACCAGTGCGGCGAAGATTTTTGCAAAAGCACTGAACTGTGAAAATGGACCGGCGGCGGAGCCTTGCAATGAATGTGAGACGTGCAGAAGCATTACGGAAGGTTCGAATACTGATGTAACCGAGTTTGACGCAGCTTCTAATTCACGAGTGGAAGAAATCCGCGACATTATTGAACGTGTGCATGTCGCACCTTCCAATGCGCGTTTCAAAGTGTATATAATTGATGAAGTGCATATGCTTTCGAACTCAGCGTTTAACGCGCTGCTGAAAACTCTGGAAGAACCGCCTGCTCACGTCGTATTCATACTGGCGACGACCGAGCCCCATAAACTGCCTCTGACTATTATATCGAGGTGTCAGCGTTTTGACTTCAAGCCGATCACCGCAGCAGAGATAACGGACCGGATGAAGCAAGTACTGAGTGATATTGACGTGAAGGCGGAAGACGGTGCGCTGCGCGCGATTGCCCAGGCGGCGACCGGCGGTATGCGGGACGCATTGAGTATGCTCGATCAGGCAATTTCATTCAGCGGAGAAGAATTGACGACTGATGATGCTTTGCTTGTAACCGGAGCGATCAGTGAAGAAATTTTTTATCAGCTTGCACAGGCGATTCAGGCGAAAGATGCGGGAACTGCGCTTTCCTTGCTGCATCAATTGATTGCGGAAGGAAAAGATGTCGGCAGACTGGCAGAAGACATGATCACATTTTTCCGTGACATACTGCTGCTCGGCACAGCACCGGAGCTGACAGACCTGCTCGAATTAATTTCAGACGGCGGGAAGTTCAAAGAGCTTGCGCAGGCGTTTCATTCGGAAGAACTGTACCGATATATTGATATTCTGTCGAAAACTCAGCAGGAAATGCGATTCTCGAATCACGGCAAAGTGTATGTCGAGTCCGCCTTACTGAAGATGATTCATTCAGGAGGACAGCAACAGGCAGTGTCAAGCCAGCCGGCAGATCCGGAAATGTCTCAAAAGCTTGCCGTTTTGGAACAGACCGTACGGCAGCTGCAGCAGCAACTGGCGGCAGGACCTGTCCAACAGGCAAGTGCAGAGCCGCAGGCACCGGCAAGAAGGGCGGCTTCAAGTGCTTCCAGATCGGCCAAAGTACCGACAGGGAAAATTGTCGAGGTCTTGAAGGCAGCAACCAAACCTGATATCCAGATGATCCGGGAACAATGGGCAGGCATGATGCAGAATCTGCAAAGATCGCATGCTGCGCTCTTAGATGATGCTGAACCGGTAGCGGCATCTGAGACGGCGTTTGTGTTAAAATTCAAATACGAAATTCATTGCTTGATGGCATCTGAACACGCAACTCTTCAGGCCGACTTGTCTACAGCCTTGCTGCAGATGACAGGGAAAGGCTACGAAGTGATTTATGTTGCGGAGGAAAGCTGGCTGAAGGTGCGTCAGGATTTCATTCAGAAAAACGGTCTGGCCAGTCAGCAAAATCAAGACTCGTCCGCTTCAAGTGATGAAGAGCAGCAGTCGGCTTCAGCCTTTATGGAAGAAGTGACGCTGGAAGAAGCCGATCCGTTCGTAGCGGAAGCGGAAAGACTGTTTGGCAAAGATTTTATTACAATAGAAGATGATTGAACTACTAAGGAGGAATTAGGATGCGCGGAATGGGAAATATGCAAGGTATGATGAAGCAAATGCAGAAGATGCAAAAGAAGATGGCAGAAGCACAGGAAAACTTAGGTGAAGAACGGATGGAAGGAACAGCTGGCGGCGGAATGGTGAAAGTTATCGTTTCGGGTCATAAAGAAGTTCTTGAAGTCATCATCGATCCGGAAGCAGTTGATCCGGAAGACGTAGAAATCCTGCAAGACCTGATTGTTATCGCAACAAATGAAGCGATTGCGAAAGCGGAAGAAATAACGAACTCTACAATGGGCCAATTTACTAAAGGAATGAACTTGCCCGGGATGTTCTAGGAGGCGGTATAGCAATGCATTATCCTGAACCTATATCTAAATTAATGGATAGCTTTATGAAACTGCCAGGTATCGGCCCGAAAACCGCGGGCCGGCTGGCGTTTTTTGTATTAAGTATGAAGGAAGATACTGTACTCGATTTTGCAAAGGCATTGGTCGATGCGAAGCGGAATCTCCAATTCTGTTCAGTGTGCGGACACATTACAGACATCGATCCCTGCTATATCTGTCAAGATCAATCGCGTGACCGTACAACAATCTGCGTAGTGCAGGATCCGAAAGATGTGATCGCCATGGAAAAGATGCGTGATTACCGCGGTTTATATCACGTGCTGCAGGGGGCAATCTCTCCGATGGACGGCATTGGGCCTGAAGATATTAACGTACCAAGTTTATTGACCAGACTCCAGGATGAAGAAGTACAGGAACTGATCCTTGCAACAAACCCTACTATAGAAGGGGAAGCTACCGCGATGTATATCTCACGCCTTGTTAAACCATCCGGGATCACGACTACACGCATCGCGCATGGTCTGCCGGTCGGCGGTGATTTAGAGTATGCAGACGAGGTCACGCTTTCAAGAGCATTGGAAGGCCGTCGCGAACTGTAAGGAGTGTGGGGAAAATGTTCAGTAAAAAGAACAAACTGAAAAAAGAGTATGATGAGAGTCTTCATGCACTTATGATAGAAGCAAAAGAAGATTGGGAACGTGCAAGAGAAGTTGAAAGCTATGTGAGTGATTATGATGAAAGCGTTCTGGCACAGCGCAAAATAGCGGAATGCAAATACTTTTATCTATTCAGGGAAGCCAAGATTCGCAATTTAGGGAACAAGTGAACTAAAAGACAGCAGAAACGCATATAGTTAACTATCTATGATAGAAAGGGCGTTTTCTGTGAAGTTTTTAGTCATTGCAATGATTGGTGCTGTGTTATTAATTCTATTGCGGATGAATAAAGGTGCATTGGAAAAAGGTATGGAACGTCTGTCGGTTTTTTGGTTCCGGCTGGCTTTTGCATTCTTTGTTCTCTTCTTAATGAATATAGCTGGTGGTTTTATTGGCATCTATGTACCGGTCAATATTGCATCGGGTGTGATTCTGGCAGTATTAGGAGTACCTGGATTCGCGGCACTGTGCGGTTTCGCTATTCTTTTTTAAAAAGAATAGCGAAAGTACTTGCATTATAAAAAGAACGATGGTATATTAATAAGCGTCGCATTTGCAAGATAGCA
>NZ_BRCD01000039.1:0-22339 GCF_023707945.1 Sporosarcina sp. NCCP-2331 | reverse complement strand
TTTAACTGTCATTTATCAATTCTTTTGAACATATTCTCCGTCTGACATATAAGAGTATTCTGCAAAAAACTTCATTGCTGATGGCGTCATACATCTGCAGATTATGCCGCGGGCTCTTTCCAGACAAATAAAGAGACAAGCATGGAAGTCACATTTCCATGCTGTCTCTATTCTTCTCATTCTGCCTTCACAATTTCACCTGCGCATTTTCCGCAGCGGTATTTCCTGCAGTCCATACGTCTTCTTCTGCGGTATTCGCAGCCGCAAGCTGTACAGCGGTACAAATGGACGGCTGCACTTCTTGCCTTAGGTTCAGCCAGAGGTTTACAGTGGCGCGGTGAATTTGTTATTTTCATAAGATGCCTGAAATCTGCATCTCCGTGTTTGTAGCCTCTGCCTTCTAAGTGCAGATGGTAGTGACAGAGTTCATGCTTGATGATTCCTATAAGCTCTTGTTCATCATGCATCTTTAGAACAAGCGGATTGATTTCTATAAAATGGTTACCCAGTTTATAACGCCCGCCTGTCGTGCGCAGCCGTTTATTGAAAATAGCCTGATGGAGAAATGGCTTGCGAAAAATGTCGAGTGAAATGCGCTCGACCAGCTGCTGTAATTGTTCATCCGACATATTCAATTACCCCTTATTTAAAGGAACCATGGAAAGTGCAATCCGGCCTTTTTGACGATCTACTGAATCAATCCAAACGGTGACGATATCGCCTGAAGCCACGACGTCTAACGGATGTTTGACGAAGCCTTTTTTCAATTTGGAAATATGGACAAGTCCGTCTTCTGAAACACCGATGTCTACAAATGCGCCGAAATCCACTACATTCCGGACAGTTCCTTGCATTTCCATTCCTTCATGAAGATCTTTTATATCTAAAACATCCGCTTTTAAGAGCGGCTGAGGATAGTCGTCACGCGGGTCACGGTTTGGCCGCTGCAATGTATGGATAATGTCCTTAAGGGTGATTATTCCTACATCCAACTGTGCTGCCAATTGCGTCAGGTCAATATTTCCTAACGCTTCTGCTGCTTCATCAGTACCCAGCTGTTTTTTACTCAGACCTGCTATTTTGAGCACTTCTTCTGCAACTTTATAGCTTTCCGGGTGAATTCCCGTTGTATCAAACGGCTCTTTTGATTCAGGTATACGCAGGAAACCGATTGCCTGCTCATATGTTTTCATACCAAGTCTCGGGATTTTCTTCAGATCTGTGCGTTTTTCAAACTTGCCCGCTTCTTCCCTCGCTTTGACGATATTCTCTGCAACAGTTTTGGAAAGTCCGGATACATATTGTAATAGAGAGGAAGATGCCGTATTGACGTTGACGCCCACTCGGTTCACTGCCGTCTCCACCACAAAGGACAGCGATTCCGTCAAATTTTTCTTGGCGACATCATGCTGGTACTGCCCTACCCCTATGGAACCCGGATCAATTTTGACGAGCTCTGACAGCGGATCTTGCAAACGGCGGGCGATAGATACTGCACTTCGCTGTTCTACTTGTAAATTAGGAAACTCTTCTCTTGCTTGCGGTGATGCAGAGTAAACACTTGCTCCTGCTTCATTGACAATAACGTATGATACCGGTTTGTTAGATTCTTTAATGATGTCAACGATGAATTTCTCAGATTCCCGCGAAGCTGTTCCGTTGCCGATCGCGATGATGGAAATCGGATATTTCTCTAATAAATCGTTAATTATTTTTTTAGATGCTTCTTTCTGCTGCTTCGGCGGATGCGGATAGATTACAGAGATATCATGGAGCTTCCCTGTCTCATCGACGACCGCCAGCTTGCATCCTGTACGGAAAGCAGGGTCTAAACCAAGAACAGTTCTGCCTTTTAACGGAGGCTGCAATAGCAGACTGCGAAGATTTTCCGAAAATACATGGATAGCTTGTGTTTCTGCTTTTTCCGTCAGCGCTGTACGAACTTCTCTTTCGATAGAAGGAGCGATTAATCGTTTGAATGAATCCTCGAACGCTTCTTTTATATAAGGGGCCGATGGAGAGCTTGTCCGCTTGAGATATGTACGCTCTAAATCCCCGATGATGCGTTCAGCAGGAAAAGTCACGCCGACACGCAGCACATCCTCTTTTTCTCCGCGATTAATCGCCAGCACTCTGTGAGGCACAATTTTATTCAGAGGTTCTGAGTAATCATAATAGTTTTCGAAGACGTTGCGCTCATCTTCTGCTCCTTTTTTCAAACTCGCTGTCAGATGTCCGGAAGCCCAGGATACTTTACGGATTTTTTCACGGATTGATGCATCTTCTGAAATACGTTCCGCTAGAATAAACTTGGCGCCCTCGAGTGCATCTTCTGCTGTGTTCACTTCTTTTTCAGAGTTTATATAGTTCTGCGCTGTCTGTTTAATCTCTTTATCGGTTTGCAGCATCATTTGATCCGCCAATGGTTCCAAACCGTTTTCAATGGCAATCATCGCCTTCGTTCTGCGTTTTTGCTTATAAGGACGGTAAAGATCCTCAATACGCTGTAAAACTGAAGCTTTTTCAATATCAGCTTTAAGTTGTTCGCTGAGCTTGCCCTGTTCTTCAATTAAACGAAGGACTTCTTCTTTTCGCTGCTCCAGTGATTTTACATAATGATAAGAGTCTTCTATGTCTTTTATTTGGACTTCGTCTAACGAACCCGTTGCTTCTTTTCGATAGCGTGCAATGAAAGGTACTGTGTTACCTTCTTCTAATAGTGCGATAACGCTTGCAGTCTGACGTTTGCCAATGCCAGCCCGGCTCGCAGTTGCTTCCATAAGATCAATCGACAATACAACCACCCTTTCTTCTTTCCATATAATAGCATAGGTTCAATGTATATTCCCGCTAAAACGGTCGGGATAATTCGGCAAAATGCGCACATAAAAACCCGCCTCAACTTAATGAAGCAGGCTGGCCGCGATGAAAGTCGCGTCATCATTATCGTCAATTGTAGTTTCGATTTTCTTGTACAATTGATAGGGTGTAGAATTTTCCTGCAGGTATTTCTTCGGACTTCGCAGGCTGACACCGTCCGAATGCAAAAAGAATCGGTCATTCTTGCTGTATGGATAACGCTGAGTGCGGAGTGACTGCGGACGTCCCGATAAGTAACCCATGACTGGTAATGGATAAATCATCTGACCATTTGATTGCAGAATATATATACGGATATTGCCGACACAACTATATTCCAAAGTTTGTTGTGCAAAATAAACTTTTACAATACCGACCGCCGCGCCGCGCTTATGGAACATTAGTTTATTGCAGCGCAGCAACAAATCGTCAGGTGATTCATGATGGTACTTTTTTAAGACTTCCGGGATTACTTGAGCAGATTCCATCGCATCTGAACCGCTCCCAAGTCCATCTGCAATTGCACAAATGAAATAATCTTCTTCTGAATGAATGTAGTATGCATCCCCAGAATCTTTATTTCCTTTTTTCGACTGTTGATAGATATATGCCTCTACATATTCATTCTCAAAAGTTTCCACTACTTTGCACCACCACTTGTTAATATTACTTCCTGAAGTTTCTTGATCGCTTTTCGCTGCAGTCGTGAAACGTGCATTTGAGAGATATCCAGCAATTCTCCAGCTTCCTTCTGACTCATCTGGTCAATATATGTATACTGGATAATTTGCCGCTCGCGTTCACTCAGCACGTTCAATGCATTTAATACAAGCATCCGCTGATCTGTTTTTTCATATCCGTCGTCCGTGTCACCTATGATGTCCAGCAGTGTAATCGTTCCGCCTTCTGAATCCGCATCGAGAGTATGGTCAATAGACAATGCTTGATAGCTTCTGCCCATTTCCATTGCTTCTAGGACCAATTCTTCGTCGGTATCGAGATATTCAGCTATTTCATATACCATCGGTGAACGTTGAAATTCCGTTGTTAACGTTTCAACTGCCGCTTTTATTTTCGGACCCAGTTCTTTGATTCGTCTAGGCACGTGAACAGCCCATGTTTTATCACGCAGAAAACGTTTAATTTCACCGATAATCGTCGGCACGGCAAACGCCTCAAAACTTCTGCCCTGCTCCGGATCATACCGGCGAATCGCACCTAATAAGCCCAGCATTCCTGCCTGAACGATATCTTCATGATGGGATTGTCCGCGTGAATATTTACGGGCAATCGAATGGACCAATCGTTCATAATGAAGGACCAGCGCGGTCTGTGCATGATCGTCATTCGTTTCTTGGTATTCATGTATCCATTGAATAACTTGTTCTTTTGTTTCTTTATCACGAGAAGACTGTTGGTTTGACATGTCCTTCTCCCCGCTCTCTGCCCAAATATTTGGTCATGAAGACGATGACACCCTCCCCATGGTCAATCTTCACTTCATCCATTAGTGTTTCCATTAGATAAAGTCCCAATCCACCTTCTCTTAAAGGGGAATCTTCATTCCATTCTTGGTAGGGTCCAACTTTTTTCTTTGTTTCTTCAAAGTTGAAGCTTCTTCCATGATCAGTCACGACGATTTCCAGTCGATCTTCATAAAGAGCGCATCCTAAAATCACCTCTCCCGTATTCTCGTCATTATAGGCATGCTGTACTGCATTTGTCACAGCTTCACTGGCAGCAATTTTTAAATCCTCGATTTCGTCATATGTAAATCCGATGCGGCTGGCCAAACCAGAGATCGCCAACCGGGCTACGCCGACGTATTGCGGTTTTGCAGGAACTTTTACTTCAATGTAATCAAATGCTTGCATCATGTTCGCCACCTTCAACCTGTTCTATCTGCATAATATCGCTCAGTCCTGTAATTTCAAATAAGCGATATAGGCGTTGATTCAGCCCTTTGATCACTAATTTTCCGTTATGCGCAGTAATTTCCTTGTAAAAACCTACAAAAACGCCCAGACCAGTGCTGTCCATATAATTCACTTCTGATAAATCCAGCTCGACTTCCATACCTTCAGCCTGTTCTAATCGCGCCAAATGTTCTTTCAGCTTTGGTGCAGTATAAATATCTATTTCTCCAATGATTTTAAAATTATGGACTAAGTCCTTGTCAACTTGCTCAACTTGTAAATTCATTACGCCACCCCGATCGGTTTCTCTATTTTTTATCATGTGCATCCCACGTAACTTGCTGCACACTTCTTGTGTAATACCCGCTTTTCGAACACCTAAACCTTTATTTCGTTTTCTTTAAGATGACTAGTGTAAAATCATCACGAAGCTGATAGTTTTGCATTTTCGAAAGTTCGGTAAATAAATAATCGACCATTGTCTGTGCATTCTCTGTCTTTACGTCCAGCAGCAAATCTTCAATTACATCCATTTCAATAAAACCTTCTTCAGTTCTCGTTTCACTTACTCCATCTGTCATAATGGCAATAAAATCGTTTTCTTCAAGCCGGGCCGCACGTTCTTCGTACACTGCCTCTTGTTTCACTCCAAGCAGCAGTCCCTTGCTTTCAAGCAGACTGAACTTCTTCTCTGCGGCACTGTAAAAAAGCGCAGGCTCATGCCCTGCCGACGAATAACGGAATGTTGCAGTATCTGCATGATACTTGCCGTAAAACATGGAGATAAACATTGAATCTGAAATACTCTGTTCAATCATTTTATTGATAAAACTCAAGACTTCTGAAGGATCTCTCTTTTCATAGCGAAGGCTGTCCATTCCGAACTTAACCATGGACATATGCATGGCCGCGGACATACCTTTTCCTATAATATCTGCCACTGCCATGCACACTTCATTCGTAGATTCATTGAGGAAGTAAACGTAATCTCCGTTCATCTGCTTAGCAGGTTTTGATATCCAGCCGATATCCAGCCCCTTTGCCTCAGGAGTCGCCGTCTGCAGCAGCGTATTCTGCATCCTCACCGCCAGATCCATTTCCATTTGAATCGCTTCCTGTTTGCGGATCAGACTCTGGTGTTCTTTCAAAGCCAGTCCGTAATGAATCATCATTTCTATGAGAAAATCAAAGGAGACACTTACATCTGATGGTAACTCTTTTATTAATTCTTCAATCGAATTTTTGTGAATGCTGATTACATCTTCAGGCGCAATATTTTTATCGATGAAACTGCGGCTGAACTGCTGGCCCAGGTAGAGATCTTCTTCACCCTGGGAACGAAGAAAATTCTCCAGCATTTTTTTATACTGTTTCCCAGCCTCCTGCGGCAATGTTCCTCAACTCCTAGTGCAACCATTTCGTCGCTGTAATGGTAGTGCCGGTTCCTACTTCTGTTTCAACACGAAAGTCGTCCATTAGACGCTTGACGCCGGGCATGCCCGCACCCAGTCCCCCGGATGTAGTAAAGCCATCTTCCATGACTTTCTGCAGATCCGCAATTCCCGGGCCTTCGTCTGACGCAGTAATGATCAATCCCGCGCGCTGCCCTACCCGTACCGGCTCAATCTCAATTTTGCCTTTTCCGGCATAAAGATAGATGTTTCTCGCCAACTCACTGATAGCGGTAGTGATCCTCGCCTGGTCCACCGTGCCGAAACCTGTACTTTTTGCTTCGTTACGTCCGAGTTGTCTCGCTGCAACAATATCCCATTCCGTGTTGATCTCTATAGAAGACCTGTGGTTCATGGTCAGGCCTCCAATTCTCTAGTCAATTTCTCTAGCCCGTTTTCTAAGTCTAAAGCTGTTGTTACATTCGCCAGTCGGATGCCCAGTTCAATCAGTGTAATCGCTACAGACGGCTGAATGCCTGTGATAACTACTTTCGCACCCATCAAGCTTGTCATATGAATTACGTCGCCAAGTACTTTGGCAATAAAGGAATCAATGAAATCAATCGGCGTCAAGTCAATTACAACTCCGCGTGCAGCAGTTTTATGCAATTGATCTAATAAATCTTCCTGGAATTGAAGAGCTGTCTGATCATCCAGCTCTACTTGAATGGATACGATTAATGTGTCTTTTAATTTCAGAATCGGGATTCGCATCTTCATACTACTCTTCCTCCTCCACTATTGAACGACCTGTCATTTCCAGAGCCTTTTGCATACCGCGTCGCAATGTGCTCGTTGTTGAAAAGTCTGTCAAGTTAATACCCAGTGTCACAATTGTCTGAGCGATTTCAGGACGGATCCCGACCAGCATACATTTAGCGCCAACCAGACGAACTGCATCCGCCGCTTGAATAATATGGTGTGCAACCATTGTGTCTACTACAGGAACGCCTGTAATATCGAGCAAAACAACTTCCGCCCGCTGCTTGACAACACCTTCAAGCAAGTTTTCCATGATTAATTTCGCACGTTCCGTATCGATTGTTCCGACCAGCGGCATGACAGATATTTTGTCGAATACAGGAATCAAAGAAGCCGACAATTCCTGTAACGCAATTTTCTGCAGGCTGTCTGTCCGCTCCCACTTCGTTGAGTATTCTTCAATAATACTTTCACGCAAAGGATTAATCCAGCGGGTGAAAATACCTACACCTTGCCGCAAATTAGCATCTGATAAAATTCCCTGCTCGTAAAACAATTCATATACCACAGATGAAAACGTATCAATTGCCCGGTTAATGAATTTGATAGACCAGCCAAAATGAATAATTTTCTCCGTGAACTCGTCCAAACGTTCTTTATCGACTTGTTCACGGTCAGATAAATTAGACGTCATCAATTTTGTGAATTCCCTGCTCGTCGTATCCACCACACTTGCCGGCATTAAATCTAAAAAGCGTTCAGTAGAGTTATCTTTCATTTGCTCTACCCACCGGCCTGTGATGGTGTCTATATTATCGGATATCCCTTTTTTCATAACCTCATTCATGGCTATTTGTTCCTCCCTATATCTTCAGTCTTCTCTATTGTAACGAAAATTCGTGTAAACTACATGTATTTTGCGGTTATTTTACAAATAGAATTGCGCGGTAAAAAATACAAATCCTCCTCAAAGCGTCTGTCTTATGCGGTGCAGCGCATTTTCAAAGGGCTATATTCATCTATGCAAAAACACTATAACCATTTGGCTATAGTGTTTTCTTGTGAGCAGCCATGCATCCTGCCGTTGTCTGCGTGTGTAAAAAATGTAGTAAGAATATGTATGCTAAAATTTAATGAGTCCGAAGCTTACTTGCAGCGCTTCGTCAACCTGCTTCATTAACGCTTCATCTAAGTGTGTAATTTTGTCTGTGAGCCTGGACTTGTCGATCGTGCGGACTTGTTCGAGCAGGATCACTGAATCCCGCTCGAATCCATGCCGTGCCGCTGTAATTTCGACATGTGTCGGCAATTTTGCTTTTTGTATTTGCGCAGTAATGGCTGCTACGATTACTGTAGGACTGAACCGGTTTCCGATATCATTCTGAATGATCAAAACCGGCCGCGTCCCTCCCTGTTCAGAACCGACTACAGGTGAC
This sequence comes from Sporosarcina sp. NCCP-2331, assembly GCF_023707945.1. NCBI lineage: Bacteria > Bacillati > Bacillota > Bacilli > Caryophanales > Caryophanaceae > Sporosarcina > Sporosarcina sp. NCCP-2331. The sequence continues at coordinate 13,975 of NZ_BRCD01000039.1, read as the reverse complement.
AAATCTGCAAAAAAGACGTCTCCACGTTTAATTGCCAACTTTTCATCCTCCGGTGACGCAACGTTCCACGGTATGCTGTGCTTCAAATTCCGCATATAAACATTCTGCCGCTATATTGAGGTTGATCTGCGACATTTCCACATAGCCTCTGATCATAGCTTCCCGCAACAAAGAAGCCTCACCACTCTCCATATGTCTCTCTGTTGTCATATAAACGAAATCGTCCTGCATCTGTTCCCGTTGAAAGATTGCGTCTTCATTTTGCTGTTGCAATCTCGATGAGGCTATACTTATTATTCTTTTTTCGTTTTTATTCGTACGCAACTTGAGCACCTCCGACAAACCCATCCCTATTATTTCTATATCAAATCTATCTTACCATTGAACTGCTAATATGAAAAGACATGGTTTGAACTCTTCTGACAAGAAATACAAGTTTATTCAGTAGTTTGTCGAAAATTAACGGTAGCTGCTTCGAATATTATCATGATTTTCAGTCTTTTATTTGTAAACTCTTGGAATGCGTTCTGAGAGTGTTACGGCTATCTCATACGGGATGGTGCCCAGCCGTTCTGCCCATTCTTCCATGGTGATCTCTTGGTCTCCCTGTTTACCGAGCAAAGTCACTTTCTCACCTTCCGGAAATTTTTGCGGCAGCTTCACCATACACTGATCCATGCAGATCGCGCCCACAATCGGCGCTCTTTTGCCGCCTACTAATACTTCTTGCCCTGTTAGCGCACGTTTTAAACCATCCGCATAACCAATCGGCAACGTACCGATCCAGTCGTTTTCTGACGTAATATATTTTCCGCCATAACTGATCTCCTCGCCTGCCGGAAGCTTTTTCACAAAGGAAAGTTCCGTTTCCAGCGTCATCGCTCTTTGCAGCGCAAACGGCATTTTTTCGGCTACTAATGCAGAGGGCGCGATGCCGTAGAGACTGATGCCAAAACGGACAGCGTCCAACGAATACTCAGGAAAAATCAGCGCCCCCGCACTATTGGATGCATGAACGAGACGCGGCTTCCTTGGAAAAACATCCACTAACTTCATGAACTTTTTAAACTGTAAATCAGTCGGCACTGTTTCTTTTTCATCCGCCCGCGCAAAATGCGTGAACGCTCCGTCGATTGAAAAATTCCCGGACTGATTGATCAGTTCAATCAGACGGGCCAGCTCCTGCTCCGTTCTTACGCCGATCCTGCCCATTCCGCTGTCAATCTTCACATGCACTTTGCACTTTTTATCGAATAATCGCAAAGCGCCTGCCTGCTCTGCCCATACTTTGCTTGTCACTGTGATGGTAATGTTATGCTCAGCTGCTGCATTTACAAATGACACAGGGGAAGGGCCCAGCACCAGAATATCGGCATGCGGCACCTGTTTCCTGAGTGCAAGTGCTTCATCAGGCGTCGCGACAGCGAGCATTTCTGCTCCTGCTGCCAGCGCCGCTGATGAAACTTCTGCTGCACCATGTCCGTAACCATCCGCTTTTACAACTGCGATCAGTTTGGTTTCATTTGGCAGATAGGATGTAACTTGCTGTGCGTTATGCTGTATTGCCTCTATATTGATTATGGCTCTTGTCGGCCGGTAATCCGTGTTGTCATACATACTAATTCACCTCGTCGGGATAGACTGTTTGATTAATTATCTATCCTGAACCAGAAGCAAGTCAATTGTTAAAGCTGCTCGTTATTTTGCTTCCGTGGCAGTCATCGAATTTGCGACAGTAATCAATTCTTCCTTACTCAGCGTTTCAGAGGCCACAAAGAATGATACACCATTCATTTCCCAATGAATCGACTGATCGGTTAATGCAGCTACCGCAAAGCCTAAATCCACAGGATCCCCTTCTACCGACACAGCCAGCTGGTTCATCGGCTTTTCTGCCGGCTCCTGAATAACCAAAAATTCTTTTTCCCCGCTGAACGTCATCAAAATACGCTGACCGCTGTCCGTCGTGATGACTTGTTCGTCTGATAAAGTAGAGCCTTCCCAATTTACTGCCGGGTAATACGTTTGATAACCTGTTTTGTCATCTGTTTCTGCTGCCTTTTCCTCTTCGTCCGCATCCGCCTGGTCATTTTCCGCTTTAGGCTGTTCCATCTCTACAGCATAATCCGCAACTTTATGCTCTACACCCAATGAAATCTTCGCGAATTTAATGGATATTTTTTCCTCGCCGGTTTCATCTTGGATTGTTACTTTGGTCGGGAGCAATGTTTTCTTGTCAATATGAATTTTCTGAGAAGGTAATAATTTCTTATGATTATTACGCGTTGCCGTTTTAAACACATATTCTTTGTCTTTCTCTTCCATTACCGCTTCTTTATCCGCTTTGATATCCTCCGCCAACGTACCGATTAAATATCCCTGGCTGTTTTGTGCCGGCCAGTCACTTTGGAATTTATACGTTTTGCCGAGTGACGGCGTAATTACAAAGACACCTTCTTCATTGCGCACGATCATTTGTGAATCTTCATTTCCTGTTTGCGTTACGTTGACCTTGTAGAATTCCGGCTTCGTGTGCCATACTTCCACGTCATATACCCGAGGTTCTGCACCTGTTTTAATTTCCATTGATGCTTGTAGTTCATAGCCTTTCGTTTCATTCCATTTATTGCTGAGCTTCTTCATAACGTCTTCCTTAGAAGGCTTTCCGCATCCCCCCAGTACTAGCAAAAATGCTGCGACCATTACCAACAGAAATCGTTTCCGCATTCAATTCATCCTTTCTCCAATCAATTCGGGTAGCTTATCTTATGAAGGGGATGAAGCGATTATGCGAGCTTGTTTTAAAGTTTACGAGTTTGCATCAGTTTGCATTAGAATTACTTGCGCTGCAGCAGCCGTCCGGGTATGCGTGATGCTGACGAAGCCGCTGACCCGATGCTGCTTGAAGTAGAGCACAGGGCGGCCGCTCGGTTCCGACAAGATTTCAATGTCGAGAAAACTGCAGTCTTTTCCAATGCCTGTGCCGCGCGCTTTAGAAAATGCTTCTTTTGCGGCAAACCGGCCTGCCAAGTACTCCGTCCGGCGATGCCCTTTTAATTGTTGATAGATTTCCAGTTCCGCTTGTGATAAAATTCTTTCTCTAAACTTCGCATTGCGGGCGTTGAGACTGGCCACGCGCTCGAGTTCTACAATATCCAGACCAATTCCTTGTATCAAAATGAACATCTCCTTTCCCATCAGCGTCAAATATAGGTATAATCAGTAGAGAAGATTGAGGTGAAACCATGTTTATACGAACAGAAAACTTTTCACAGTATGTGCGCGCCTACCCGGTCGTCACATTTTTGCTAGCCCTGAATATCGGAATTTTCATTTTGACATGGCTTCCGGGAATCGGCGGGCAAATTCTGCTATGGGGAATCGGCGATAATTTCCTGATTGCAAACGGCGAGTATTGGCGCCTGATTACGCCGATGTTCCTGCATGGCGGATTTACACATTTACTGTTTAATATGTTCTCTTTATTTATTTTTGGACCTGAGCTTGAGAAAATCGCAGGAAAGGCCCGGTTTATCACGATTTATATGCTGGCCGGTCTGTTCGGCGATATTGCTACGTATTTCCTGCAGTCACCCGATTACAGACATCTGGGCGCAAGCGGTGCAATTTTCGGCGTGTTCGGTGCATTCGGCGCTCTGGTTTATTATACGAAGCACGTGTTTCCGCAACTGAAACAAGTGATCCTGCCTATTATTGTGATCAGTGTGGTGATGACGTTTGTCGGTACGAATATCAACGTAACCGCGCACATCGCAGGTCTCATCACTGGTTTCATTATCGGATTGAGCTATTTTAATCCAAAGAATATTGTCAGCTGGCGAAAGAAGCGCTAGCTGAACACAAAGCCAGACAAGTTTTCTTGTCTGGCTTTTTTGCAGCTTGCGGCTTGCGACTTTTACAGTCAGTTGCTCATGAAACATCGGCGGGTGCTCATTGAATCCAGCCGGCCGCTCATAATGTACGGCCGAGTGATCATTAAAACTCCGCCTGTGATCATACCGGGCCTGCACATGATCATAAGACATTCCCTCGTGCTCATAGCTATTCAACCCGATGCTCATACCATGCCAAAAACTGTTCTGCTGCTTCTTCGGGCATGTGACGGATTGCCGGAGAGTCTGCTGTCATGCCGGATTTTACGTTGATTGTCAGGGTAGCCACTTTTTGTCTGCGATGGAAATAGTTTTGGTCCATCTCCATGGACTGTATTCGGTTCTTTTCCGTAAACACAGTATGTCGGCTGACAGTCCGGAACCGCATCGTCAGCTGTTTCGGCAAAATGGAGTAAGCTGCGGTGTTGTACTGCCAGCGTCCAAATGCCCAAACAACAGGGAGCAGAATCAGCGCAAACAAGCCATATGGGAAGAAATAATAGGATACGGCTCCTGCTGCGGCCAATACCAGAAAAAGTTTGAAACGGTAATAGAAGCGTCTGCCGCGACCACTCAGCTTGTCTTCAGGCATATTGAAATCAAGAGCAGGAAACAGTTCTTGCAGCGGCTCGATTACGCGGTTTCGTTTTGCCAGAGGAAACAATTTGATACGGGCACTCTCGCCCATCCCGCCCGCACTGTTGACAATGACGGTGGAATAACCGAATAACTGCCTAATCGGATTCTCTGCAATCGTGATATTTTGTATTCGATTAAGAGGCACCGTGACACGTTTCTTCTCGAGTAATCCTCTGGTGATAATCAAATCATCTTTTTCCAGCATGACTTTGAAATCATAATTTGCAAGAAAAGTCATCACTACAGAAAGCAGCCAAACTATTAGAAGACCCATCGTAATCATAATAGTAATTACCAGCACACCAAAACGCATGAATGATTCCAATTCTCCAAATAACCATTCAAATGGAATCAGCTCTTCAATTTGTGATAAAAACACAGCGGCACCTGATAAAATAACGCCGATACCTCCTGAAGTGGTTGCCAGCATCAGCAAATCACCTGTCGTCATCGAGAAAACGGTTTTTACAGGCTTAACTGCTTGCTTTGCAGAAGCAGATTCAGGTTCCCTGTGAAGCACCAGCTCTGCGTCTTCATTGCTTCTCAGCGAAGGACCGATAATCCTGAATTGTTTCGCTCTCTGAATTTCCTCCTCGATCTGCCTAGCAGCCTCTTTCGTAATCGCTGTCAGCTCCGCCTCTGCATCCTTGCCGGATGATGACCCTGCCGTTTCCACTTTCACTTTCACCAAATTAAACATCCGGTGAAAGATTCCTTCCGTATAATCCAGACTCTGAATGCGATCAAACGGAATATAGCGTTTTTTCCGGACAAATAAACCTGAGATCATCCGCAGTTCCTGATCTTCAAACCAATAATCAAAACGCCGCCACTTAATCACGCCCGAGACCAGCGTAAAGAGCACAAGAATACCAAAAATGATCAGCGTCCAATACTTAAAAAACCAAGGAGCAGTGCTTTCGCCTTTGAAACCGTTTACCACCACCAGGAGGATGAACGGTCCAATCATTTCCTTTAATGCCTTTGCAGTTTCCACAACCGCGGTCACCCAATGCAATTTATAACGCTGCTCAGACATCGTCTTTCGCCACCCTTGCAAACATGGAAATCCGGTTGCGCAATTCATCTGCTTCCTCTGTCACCAAAGCAGGAATTGAATGATTGGTTGCTGCAGTGGAAATGGTGATGGAGGCAAGACCGTATTTGCGTAAAATTGGTCCTTCTGCGGTATCCACATGCTGTACGCGGACCATCGGAATCAATGTACGGTTGACAATGAAAAGTCCGTGCTGCAGTTCAATCTCCGCTTCCCGCACTTCATAGCGCCAGCGTTCCCACCTGATTTTCGGAAATAAATAAATAGAGAAAAATGCTTGCAGGATGATAAAGACCGCGATTATAATACCGATCCACTTCGGCCACTCAAAATAATAAATCAGAAATCCTAAACCAGCCGCTACGGCCAGCACAATTACAGTTTGTATCATGCCGTATAATCTCCAGACGGTCAGACCTTTCCTGGAAATTTGATTGGCAGGCTGCTGTCTCATTGCATCCGCTCCTTTGTAAAAATCTAATATGTATATGCTATGTATACGGTACAGCCGTAAAAACGTTTCATCCTACCCGATCATATCATAATTTATGCAAAAAAAATCCGGGCTGCCAGAAGCAAACCCGGATCAATATATTCTTTTTCTTATCGTTCTGAACGATTACTGCTGCTGCTGCGACGTGAACCGCCGTCTCTTCTTCCGCTGTCGCGCGGGCCGCTGCTGCGTCTTGAACCGCCTGCACCGCCACCACTGAAGTTTCTGCTGCGTCCGCCTTGTGAGCGTCCGCCACTGCCGCCGCTGCGATTGCCTTTATAGCCGCCACGATTGCCGCCCGAAGAAGTTCTGCGTGATGGAAGAGGACGCTCTTCTGTAATAGTTACAGGAGTCTCATCCACATCCTTCGTTAATGAACGAAGAGCTGCTGCGATGATATCTTTCGCATCAAATTTCTCAAGAAGCTGTCCTGCAAGTCCTGCATAGTCTTCTGAGTTATTTTGTTCAACCGCTTCAGCTAAAGATTCTACCGCTATTTTCTTTTGTTCCATGAGTGCTTCATCAGATGTCGGCGGACGTAAAGGAGTCATACGCTTCTTAGTCGTTTCCTCAACGATGCGAAGGTAGCCCATTTCACGAGGTGTTACGAATGTAACCGCCACTCCGCTCTTACCTGCACGGCCTGTACGTCCGATACGGTGTACATAGCTTTCCGGATCTTGAGGGATATCAAAGTTGTAAACATGTGTCACACCAGTGATATCTAAACCGCGTGCTGCTACGTCTGTCGCTACAAGCACATCGATTTTATTCTCTTTGAACTGACGCAATACTGACATACGCTTCGCTTGAGTTAAATCACCGTGGATTCCTTCAGCTAAGTAACCGCGGATGCTAAGTGCATGTGCAAGTTCATCTACCCGGCGCTTTGTACGGCCAAAGACGATCGCCAATTCAGGCTGGTGAACGTTAAGCAATCTTGAAAGGATATCAAACTTCTCACGTTCATGTGATTTCACGAAAAACTGCTCAATATTTTCAACAGTCATTTCTTTTGATTTAATTTTCACCATTTCAGGATTCTTCATGAATGTTTCTGCAATTTTACGGATCGGAGCAGGCATCGTTGCTGAGAACAGCAATGTCTGACGCTCAGCCGGTACACTTGCAAGAATGGTGTTGATATCTTCAATGAAGCCCATGTTCAACATTTCATCTGCTTCGTCCAAGACAAGTGTCTGAACGTTATCAAGCTTCAATGTTTTACGGTTGATATGGTCCAGGATACGTCCTGGTGTACCAACTACGATGTTCGGATTATTACGTAGCGCACGGATTTGACGTCCGATTTCCTGTCCGCCATATACGGAAAGTACTTTCGCACGGCTGCCGAAACCTACACGATAGATTTCTTCTGATACCTGGATAGCCAATTCACGAGTCGGTGCGATGACCAACGCTTGAACTGCCTGGCTTTTAGGGTCCAATTTTTCAATGATCGGAATACCGAAAGCTGCAGTTTTCCCTGTACCTGTCTGAGCCTGACCGATTACGTCGCGGCCTTCCATACCAAATGTAATGGTACCTTCCTGGATCGGTGTTGCTTCTTCAAACCCCATGCGCAGCAAGGCGTTCTGTGTTGTTTCACTAATATTCAATTCTGAAAACTTCGTCAAAATATTCATTCTCCTTTATTTCTTCATTTGACAATTGGTTACATTTGCAAATGAAAGCGCGGCAACTTCGAGCCATATACTTTGAAAGTGGGAGCATTTCCGATAGAACCATCTCTGGCATTTAAAAAACTCACAGGAGCATTTTTGCGGATGGAGAGGGGTCATATCAATCACGCCTCGGCGTAATTGCGTCCAGATTTATTTAAGAAGCACAATGGTTAAACCTGTGACATACAAGGAAAGCTCGGTCCTTGCCGAGCGGTTGGATCGACAAATCATTGTTAGTTTGTCCGATAATCCACCGTTTTATTCAAAAAAAAGTACTCTCCGTGAAAAACGGAAGAGTGCCGTGTAAATGTATCCAATTCCTCTCATGAGTTTACCACGGCCGGCGCCAGACTGCAACGAATCAGCTTAAGTTCCATTAATCAGTCTTTTGAGAGGAATGCCAGCACTCTGGAAAACCATTCATACCGGTCATTGCTGTAGCAAATATGATGCTTTCCGTGCTCTGAATAAATCAGCTGTTTTTCATCCGAGCCAAGCTGTTCGTAAAGCAGATCCGCTGTGACAGCCGGTACAATACCGTCCCGTTTTCCCTGAACAATACAGACAGGTGTCCGAACATCATGATGATACGGGCGGACCAGGCGGACTACTTTTAAGAACTCAAGCGCTGCACGAACCGGCGTATGTGTCAACTTGTAATTGTACAGATGATAAAAAGAATCTGCAGGATAGCAGCCGCTCTTCGAAGTTCTCATCACTACTTTTGCGTCTTCCACGAGAATCCGCGGGCTTATGTATTTGGCCGCCGCACTCAGCAAAACCAGTTTATCAATTGGATAGCGCAGGGACAGATACATCGCGATCAAACCGCCCATAGAAAATCCAATGACAATTACGCGGTCCGTTTCTTTCATCAGCCGCTGCAGTTCCAGTTCCGCCGCCATGATCCAGGAAGCAGCAGAGCCTTCCTGCAGATTGCGCCCTAATTCATGCCCCGGCAAAACCGGTACTGCTATTTCCCAGTCCGTATGCTGTTTCAAATACTGTCTAAGCGGGGCAATTTCAAACGGACCGCCGGTAAAACCATGGATAAACAGTACGCCTGTCTTCACTGTCTTCCCTCTGTCAACGCGTCGATAATCCGCTCCAGCTTCATTCCTCTTGAACCTTTGCACAGCACAACGGTCTGTTTCGTCAATTTCGGCCGCAGTGCTTCCACAATCAGTTCCGCGTCGTTTGCCGTCCACATGACTTCGCCTGAAAAGTCCGTCAGCTTATCTGCCAGCCACTTCATCCGGCTCCCGAGCAGCGCAACTCCCGCAAGGTCCATTTTCAGCAAATCCTCCGCGAGGCCTTCATGATACGCCTGTTCTTCTTTTCCCAATTCGAGCATATCTCCAAGGACGAGCCATTTTTCCTGACGCACTGATGTGTCTTCTATAAAACGGAATGCCGCACGCATCGAAGTCGGTGCTGCGTTGTAGGCATCATTGATGAGCAGCGAGCCGTTCAGACCGGCAACCGGCTGCATTCGCATATCGGTCAGCGCTGTTTGCTGCAGCCCGACTTTAATCTGCTGATCCGTCAGCCCGAGTTTATTGGCAATCAGCATTGCTGCTAATGCGTTCTTCACCTGATGCGCGCCGTATACCGGAATTGTGAACTGACCCTGCAGCCTGCCCGTTACGTCAAACGAACTTCCTTGATCCGTCGAATGAACTTCCCCTACCGTCAAATCCGCCTGTCCATAGCCGAATGAAACACTTTGCACAGCAGGCTTGCCAGCCGTCAGCGTACGCAGCAGCGGTTCATCGCCATCGTATAAAAGGATTCCGTCTTCGGACAGACCATCAATGATTTCAAATTTTGCTTTCGCAATGCCTTCACGTGAACCGAGGTCCTGCATATGCGCTTCCCCAATATTTGTGATGACCGCAAAATCTGGAGCGGCGAGTGTCGTTAAGAAAGAGATTTCTCCAAACCCGCTCATGCCCATTTCTAAAATGGCTATCTCGGTTTCATCTTCCACAGCTAACAGCGTCAGAGGCAGGCCAAGTTCATTATTGAAATTACCTTCCGTTTTCTTGACGCTGAAATACGGAGACAAGACACCGGCGATTAAATCTTTCGTTGACGTCTTGCCGTTCGAGCCGGTTACCCCGATGACTTTACATTTGAGTTCCTGCCGGTAACTCCGTGCCATTTGCTGCAAAGCCAGTTCTGCATCCTCTACAAATAAGAGAGGAAGATGCGCTGGCGGGTTCGGTTCATCTTTCTGCCAAAGAGCCGCGGCTGCACCGCGCTCAATCGCTCCTTCAGCAAAACGATGCCCATTCACTTGCTCTCCCCGAAACGGAATGAACAGATCTCCCGCCTGCACATTGCGTGAATCGATACAGACGCCTGTGATGAGCTGCCCGCCGATGTGCTGCCCGTCAGCCTGCAGCCATTGCTGAATTCTAGTTAGTCTTCGTTTCACGTTATATCCTCCGCTCAGTCCATTGTATAATGCAGTTGTTGTTTTTCCGCATGGCGTTCAATGGCAAGATCGATCAATCGGTCAATTAAATCCGGATACGCGACTCCTGATTTCTGCCAAAGCAGCGGGAACATGCTCGTCGGCGTAAAGCCCGGCAGCGTATTGACTTCATTGATCAGCACTTCATTATCTGAAGTCACAAAGAAGTCTGCGCGGACGAGTCCTGCACAATCCAATACTTTGAATGCGCGGATCGCCATATCTTTCATATGCTCCGCGACAGAAACGGGAACTTCAGCCGGAATTGAAAGCTCTGTGCTTTGATCCTGATATTTTGCTTCATAGTCATAAAACTCTGCAACCGGACGAATTTCGCCGGCAATCGAAACTTCCGGGTGGTCATTGCCGAGAACTGCCATCTCAATTTCGCGTGCCGTAATTCCTTTTTCCACGATGATTTTGCGGTCAAATTTCAATGCAAGCTCGATCGCTTTTCGTAATGATTCACGGTCATCCGCTTTACTGATGCCGACACTTGATCCCAGATTTGCAGGCTTGACAAACATCGGATAAGGCAGTGTTTTTTCCGCCATGTCCAGTAAACTTTCCGCATCATCCTGCCAGGCGCTGCGAATAAAATGCACATATTCCACTTGCGCCAGACCGGCCTGTGCGAATAATTGCTTCATGACAACCTTATCCATGCCCGCTGATGAAGCAAGCACCCCGTTGCCTGCGTATGGAAGATTCAGCACTTCAAACAATCCCTGCACCGTGCCGTCTTCCCCGTTTGTTCCATGCAGCAGCGGCAAAATTACGTCTGGCATATCGCCTGCCAGAAAGCCTTCGATATGATCAGGCTCCGGTGTTCCTTCTTTTTTCAGGCGAAGTGTTTCCATCTCATCGACCGGCCCTTCAAGCGGCGCACCCTTCAGCCATTCTCCCTGCATCGTAATATAAATTGGCAGCACTTCATATTTTTCCAAATCAAGCGCCTGTGTTACTGCGCGTGCTGTTGAAAGAGACACCTCATGTTCTGCGGATTTTCCGCCATATACTAACCCTAATCGTTTTTTCATTTGATCTCCTCGCATTCCGTAGATTTCATTCATACAGTTTACCATGAAAACCGCCCGTTCATGAACGAAAAACTAGCGGCCGGTATTCTTTTTGGCGAATACCGAAACTAATCATTTCACTATGCGTCCATTAATCAGTGTACTTCTTAAAAACATATACGATATAATAAGAGATTGTAATAACAGATTATACTAGCTAGGAGAATGACAGCTAAAGAAAAGGTGAGTTCTTAATTGAAACAAACAAACAGGCTCGGTGAACGATTCGACTGGACACTGGCCTTTATTATTATGTTATTCGGGATTATTAGTTTAGTTGTCATTGGATCTGCTCAAACTTCAGAGCAATATACACAGAACTTCGTCATCAAACAAGTCCGATGGTATGTACTTGGTTCCTTCATCGTTGCGATGGTGATGTATTTCGAGCCCGAGCAATATAAGAAAGCCGCCTGGTACTTTTATGGATTCGGGATTTTTCTACTGCTGTTCCTTATGCTCGCACCGGGAGGAGAGGGACAGATTGCAGAAATGCGATATAATGCGAAGCGCTGGCTGCATTTGCCGGTCATCGGCACGATTCAGCCTGCTGAATTCATCAAAACCTTCTTTATTCTGGGACTGGCCCGGATGGTCAGCATGCATAATGAAAAAGTACTTCAGCGGGACATTCAGTCAGATCTGAAGCTGCTCGGAAAAATTGCTCTCATGCTTGTCGTACCGCTGTTTTTTATAATGAAACAGCCGGACTTGGGGACTTCTCTGGTCTTTATTTCGATTACCGCGGCTGTCGTCATTGTGTCAGGGATTTCATGGAAGCTTCTGATGCCGATCTTTTCAATCGGTGCCGCCACTGCCGCAGGGATACTCTGGATGGCGATCTACGCACAGGATTTTTTAGACAAAATCGGGTTCTCCCCTTATCAATTTAAAAGGGTCTATTCATGGCTCGACCCGTATTCTTACCCGACCGATGAAGGTTACAATCTCATCACCGCGATGACCGCAATCGGTTCAGGCGAGCTGACGGGAAAAGGTTTTCTTGGCCGGATTGTCTATATTCCGGAAAATCACACAGACTTCATATTCAGTGTAATTGGCGAAGAGTACGGTTTTATTGGAGCCTGCATCGTGATTACCTTGTATTTCGTTTTAATTTATCATTTGACAAAAGTCGCCCTATCCTTGCATGATCCGTTCAGCGTCTACGTCTGTACAGGCGTCATTGCGATGATTGCGTTCCACGTTTTTGAAAATATCGGCATGAACATCCAGCTGCTGCCGATCACAGGGATTCCGCTGCCGTTTATCAGTTACGGAGGCAGTTCACTGTTCAGTAATATGCTGGCGATTGGGCTCATTTTCAGTATGAAGTTCCATCATCGAACGTATATGTTCGCTTCAGACGATGATAATTAACATAAATGACAGTCCATTCTAAACCTAAAAGGTGACCATCATGAAAATATATAATAAACCGCTTGAACGTTTCGATTGGACGTTGGCTTTTATTTTACTGCTGTTCTGCACGGTAAGTGTCATTGCGATTTCATCCGCACAAACAACGGGACAGTATACAATCAATTTTGTACCTTCACAAATTCAATGGTATATCGTCGGTGCATTTATTATTGCGGTAACCATGTATTTTGAGCCGGAACAGTATTTCAAGGCAGCCTGGTGGATATATGGTGCAGGAATTTTCCTATTGCTGATGCTGTTTATCTTGCCGGAAAGCATGGATTTAGTCGCCCGGCGGAACGGTGCGAAGAGCTGGTTTCATCTGCCGATTGGAAGTATCCAGCCTGCAGAGTTCATGAAAACCTTCTTTATTATCGCGCTCGCCCGCCTGATCACGCAGCATCATGAAAAGTATCTCGTCAAAACACTGAAGACAGACGGCATGCTGCTCGCCAAGATTTGCGGTGTACTGCTTGTGCCGCTGCTCTTTATTATGCTGCAGCCTGATTTAGGGACCGGCCTTGTATTTTTGGCTATTACCGCTGCCCTGATCATCATTTCGGGGATTTCATGGAAAATCATCGGCCCTATCTTCATCGGCGGATTTGTCGGAGGAGGCACTTTGCTGCTGATGGCGCTGTACGCGCAGGATTTTCTGTTGAAGCTCGGATTCAAGAAGTATCAGTTTGAACGTATCTATTCCTGGATTGATCCCTATTCCTACGCTTCGAATGAAGGAATGCATTTGATTACTTCGTTGAACGCGATTGGTTCGGGAGAGATTTTCGGCAAGGGTTACAAAGGCAGAGAAGTTTATGTAGCGGAGAGTCATACCGATTTTATCTTCACAACGATTGGCGAAGACTGGGGATTTATCGGAACCAGTTTGATTATCTGCCTGTTTTTCATTCTGATCTATCATTTAACAAAGATTACGCTCGAACTGAAAGATCCGTTCAGCACGTATATTTCTGCCGGCATTATTGCGATGATCACATTCCATGTATTCGAAAATATCGGGATGACAATCCAGCTTTTGCCTATCACCGGCATTCCGCTTCCGTTCATTAGTTATGGCGGCAGTTCGCTGATGGGAAATATGCTGGCTATCGGGCTGATTTTCAGTATGAAGTTCCATCACCGCAATACGATGTTCCGTGCGTCCAAGGATTATGAATAAGCTGACCCCTCCTTCCCTGACAGTTACAAGTTGTGTAAACTGTATAGG